>NZ_JAPEHY010000019.1:0-94522 GCF_028823715.1 Shewanella sp. K8 | reverse complement strand
AACATCCGTCGCCGGAGGCCCTGCCAATACTAATTAGTAACTTTTAGCTGGAAGCCATGTTAGCCGCAGTGCCAGCGGCCTAAAGTTGTGGTTCAAATGCCTCAATGCAGAGCAGTCAGTGCGAGAAGGCCGTTCTCGGACACCCTGTCCTTATTCGGGCTTCCAGCATCCGCACTCTAGGTGGTGGGCAATAGCGGTTTGGCAGTAAGCCCCGCTATTGCCAAACCCTTCCTCAATCGCGTGTCTGACCTGTGCCATTGACCAGGAATTTCTCCGTGGTCAATGACTCCAGTCCCATGGGGCCGTAGGCATGGAGCTTAGTGGTGGCGATACCGATTTCGGCACCGAGCCCAAGCTCGCTGCCGTCGCTGAAGCGCGATGAGGCGTTGACCATCACCACAGAGGCATCGACCCCTTGCTGAAACTGTTGCGCCGCTTGCTGGCTTTCGGTGCAGATCACCTCGGTATGGTGGCTGCCGAAGCGGGCGATATGCTCCATGGCATCCGCCAGCGAGTCGACCTGGCGTACGGCGATTTCCAGGCTCAGGTATTCCTGGCCGAACTCCTCTTCCGTCAGCACAGTGGCCTGGTCGAAGAAGGGCGCCGCCTTCTCATCGGCATTGATCTTCACCCCCTTGTCGGCCAAGGCCTGAGCGGCGATAGGCAGCCATACTTTGGCGATATCCTTGTGTACCAACAGGCCCTCCAGGGCATTACAGACACCGGTGCGCTGGGTCTTGCCGTTGAGCAGCAGGTTGAGCGCCTTTTCCACATCGGCATCTCTGTCGACATAGAGGTGACAAACGCCTTTAAAGTGCTGGATAACCGGGATTTTAGAGTTGTCGCTGACAAAGTTGATCAGGCCTTCGCCGCCTCTTGGGATCACCAGGTCGATGTAGTCGCGCTGCTGCAACAGTTCCAGCATCAAGGCTCGGTCGGGATCCGGTACCACGGATACCAGCGCGGTCGGCAGTTTGAACTCCTGCAGTACTTTGTGCAGCACTTTGGCTATCGCCAGGCTGGAGTTGAGCGCCTCTTTACCGCCGCGCAGTATTACCGCGTTGCCCGATTTGAAACACAGCGCTGCGGCATCCGCGGTCACATTGGGGCGCGCCTCATAGATCATACAGACTACCCCGAGCGGCACTCTGAGCTTGCTTATCTGAATACCGTTGGGGCGGCGGCCCAGCTCGCGGCGCTGACCCACAGGGTCATCCAGCTCGACTATGGTGTCAATGCCACTGGCCATGGCGGCGATCCGCTCTGGCGTCAGGGTCAGACGGTCGAGCATGGCTTCGCTGAGACCTGCGTTACGGGCCGCAAGGAGATCTTCCTCATTGGCCTTGAGAATATTGTCATTTTCAGCGAGAAGCGCCTGGGCCATCGCCTTCAGCACCTGATTTTTGGTTTGGGTATCTATGAGTGCCAGCTCCCTGGCCGCCTTGGCCGCTGAGCTTGCCAGTGTGGTTATCAGACTCATTTGGGTCCTCCTTTGTTCGTTGCGCTACTCTGGTGGCAGGCCGCTGCTATTTTTCCAGTTGCGGCGTTTTACTGAGTAGGGCGATATCTTTTTCCGAGACTATGCCGCCCAGGCTGTCGGTGAAGCTGTCGGCCAGTTCAGGGTTTTCCTGCTCGGCGATAAAACTCAGCAGGCTGCTGCTGTAGTTGCTGCGGGCCTTGGCCAGACGGGTGCCGTCGTCGCTGCGCAGCAGTATGGTATCGCCGGCGGCAAAGTTACCTTTGACCTCAAGTACTTCATTACTGGAAAGCTCGGCGCAATTCTTGGCGCTGTCCATCTCCTCATCGGCGGCGACTATTACTTCCCCTTGAGCCCTGACAGTGTGGGTCAGCCAATGCATCCGCTCCTGCAACGGAGTTTCGGATGCCCGGAACAGGGTGCCGGGATTGCGACCCGACAACAGGGCATTGAAGCTCTCCTCTTTGAAGCCGTTGACTATATAGGTATCAATGCCGTGGGAGCTGGCCTTTTCCGCCGCTTCTATCTTGGTGCGCATGCCGCCGGTGCCGACATCGCTGTGACTGCCGCCGGCCATGGCATAGATGGCGGCATCGATTTTATTGACCTCGGGCAGCAGCTCGGCATCGCTGTGCAGATGCGGGTTCTTGTTGTAGAGGCCATCAATATCCGAGCAGATCACTAAGGTATCAGCGTCGGCCGCGGCTGCCACCATGGCCGATAGGTTATCGTTGTCACCCACCTTGAGTGCATCTGTGGTGACGGTATCGTTTTCGTTGAGGATCGGCAGTATGTCGTGATCCAGCAGGGTAAACACGGTTTCCCTTATCGACAGGTAACGCTCTCTGTCGCGCAGATCGCCATGGGTCAGCAGAATTTGCGCCGTGGGAAAGTCGAAAAACTTATCCCAGGTCGCCATCATCTCAGTCTGCCCGGCGGCGGCCATGGCTTTTTTCAGTACCACCTGGGCCTCAGGGCTATTGGCTTCACTGCCCGGTTTGAGCGGAAATCTGTGGGCTCCGGCGGCAATTGAGCCGGAAGAAACCAGTATGGTTTGAATGCCTTTAGCGCGGCAGCGCACAATGAATTGGGCTATGGCCAGCAGATAGCGCGAGCTACAGCCCTGTCTGTCAGGGGCAATCAGGGCGCTGCCGACTTTTAAAACAATTCGTTGCCTTGGTTGCTTATTCATAACTTCCTTAACCTGTTTGAGGTGTTACTTCGAAGCGGATTGGGGATTGAAGCTAGACCCGGCATCTGCCACCGGGTCTATAACGGGATTTGTACTATCCAGCTATCAGCCGACCTGCTGCAGCTTTTCCCGGGTAGCGTGGAAGGTCTTCTGCACTGAGTGTGAGGGATCCTGGCTAAAGTGGCTGACCAGCACTATGGCCGTAGAGCTTATGATAAAGCCGGGAACTATCTCGTAGATCACGCTGGAGAGTGTCTTGCCATCGGGCAAGACAGGCAGCAGGATCCACAGCAGCACAGTGATGGCGCCGGTGAGGATACCGGCGACGGCACCCGAGTGGGTCATCTTCGACCAGAACAGACTGAACAGCACCAGTGGCCCGAAGGCGGCACCGAAACCGGCCCAGGCGTTACTCACCAGTGACAATATGCTGCTGTCGCTGTCCAGTGCCAGTAAAGTGGCCACGGCAGCAACGGCAAACACCCCGAGGCGACCTATGTTAACCAGCTTCTTCTCGTCTATGTCCTTGTGGAACACGGCGCGGTAGACATCCTCTGTCAGTGAACTGGATGACACCAGCAGCTGTGAGGAGATGGTGCTCATGATGGCCGCCAGAATCGCCGCCAGCAGGAAGCCACTCACCAGAGGGTGGAACAGAATTTCCGAGAACAGAATAAAGATGGTTTCCGGGTCCTGCAGCCCAGGGTGGAACTTGTTGACATAGGCGACACCGATAAGGCCTGTGGCCAGGGCGCCGAGTATGGTCACCAACATCCAGCTCATGCCTATGTTGCGGGCCGTCTTGATATCTTTCACCGAACGAATTGCCATAAAGCGCACTATGATATGTGGCTGGCCGAAATAACCCAGTCCCCAGGCCATGCTGGAAACAATCGCCAGCAGGCTCATTTTCTCCACAGATTCAGACAGAGGCACTATGGTGTGATTGGCCTGCGCCATCATCTCAGTGCCATTGTTGAACTCCTGAAAAGCCACTATAGGCACCATCACCAGGGCGACAAACATAATACAGCCCTGCACAAAGTCGGTCATACTGACGGCCAGAAAGCCCCCCAGCAGGGTGTAGGCCACCACCACTGAAACAGTGATCACCAGGCCTAGCTGGTAACTCAGGCCGAAGGCGGATTCAAACAGTTTGCCCCCGGCGACCAGACCGGCAGAGGTGTAGAGAGTAAAGAAGAGTATGATCACCGCTGCAGAAATCATCCGCACCGAGCCGTTTTTCTTCTCGAAGCGCTTGCTGAAAAAGTCCGGCAGTGTCAGGGCGTCATCGGCTTCCTGGGTATAAACCCTGAGCCTGGGCGCTACCAGCAGATAGTTGAACCAAGCGCCGATAAGCAGGCCAAGCGCAATCCAGATGGTGTCGAAGCCGATAACAAACATGGCGCCCGGCAGACCCATCAGCATCCAACCACTCATATCGGAAGCGCCGGCCGACAGCGCCGTGACCTGAGGGCTGACCTGACGGCCGCCGAGAATATAGCCCGAAATATCATCGGTAGAATTGCGATAGGCAAACAGGCCTATCGCCAGCATGACCACAAAGTAGATGGCCAAAGAGATATAACTCGAATAATCCATAGATTAGTGCCCGTTATTGCCAGTGAAGGCTTGATTGAGTTTTTGTTTGCAGAATGGGTACAGGTAGGTTGAGAGTACGAGCCAGAAACACCCTAATTGGATCAGGTACTTGGCTTTATCTCTGAGGCTGATTTGGTAGCGTGAAAGATGACTGTCAGACTCCTGTGAGCTGTTGGCATTCATCGTGATTCTCCTTCCTTAAGTTTCATCTGAAGTTGGGCTAACGAAAAACCACTTGAAGGCTAACCAATCTATTGATTAGTGTTCAAATGGTTTTGGTTCGAACGATATTATTCATGTTTATCAGAAAATGATCAAGTTTATATCTGAGTTGAATACTAGGTTTTAAACTGGATTTAAATGAGTATTTTCATTTAAATCAGTTGTTTGTGTTGTGGTTTTTTTAGTTTTCTCAATTTTTAATATATTGCATACAATTATAAGGCAAGCGATAGGTTCTATATTTGAGCTATAACAATTTTCTGATTTGGTTCTGAAATAAACCGGAAATAATTAGGGTTTAAAATTAATTTACGATAGCGTCGGCTTCTGCCAAGCGAACCACTGCAAACCCGTGTAACCACTGGGCCAGATCTCCAGTCCCAATCCGATAGACTCCTCAAAATAGCGCTTGAACTATAGGCGTTTTTATATATGATTTAGCACATATCTGTTTATCCATATATCCTCCAGATTACTGAAGGTGCTCATTTGAGTGGCCAACTGAAATGGCAGATGTATGGCTGGCCGATCATTGGCCTTAAGGAGTGGCATTTATCATGGAACTAACCATTTTTTTCAAAGCCTTGGCCGATGAAACCCGGCTGCGCAGCCTGCTGTTGATCCTGCAGCAGGGAGAGCTTTGTGTCTGCGAGTTGACTGAGGCCCTGGCCTTGAGTCAACCGAAGATCTCCCGTCATTTGGCGCAGCTGCGAACTCAGGGGCTGCTGCAGGATAGACGCCGGGGCCAATGGGTGTTTTATCGTCTCAGCCCCGAGCTGGCACCCTGGTGCGAGCAGTTGCTGCGGGACACATTGACGGCCAACCCTGGCTTTATTGCTGATGAGCTGACTCGGCTGGAGGCCATGGCCTCGAGGCCGCAAGCTTGCTGTTGAAACCGGCCGGGATCTATCACTTGAGCGCCGGAAGTTAACCGCCGGGGGACCGGAGAGGGGGATGTATGGGAATTTTTGAACGTTGGCTCAGCCTGTGGGTAGGGCTGTGCATTTTAGCTGGGATAGCACTGGGTTATCTGGCGCCTAATGTATTTGCCGCGGTGGCGGCGCTGGAATACGCCCATGTCAATCTGGTGATCGCCGTACTTATCTGGGTGATGATCTATCCCATGATGGTGCAAATTGACTTTTCCGCTATCAAGGATGTTGGCCGAAATCCTAAGGGATTGCTGCTGACGCTGGTGATCAACTGGTTGGTGAAGCCTTTTACCATGGCGCTGCTCGGCTGGCTCTTTTTCCGTTTTCTGTTTGCCCCTTGGGTGGAGCCGCAAACGGCGCAGGAGTATATCGCCGGGATGATCCTTCTCGGAGTCGCTCCTTGTACCGCCATGGTGTTTGTCTGGAGTCAACTGACCCGGGGCGATGCCAACTACACTCTGGTGCAGGTATCGGTCAATGATGTGATCATGATTTTTGCCTTTGCACCACTGTCGGCACTGCTGCTGGGGGTGAGCGATATTCAGGTACCATGGGAAACCTTGATTCTGTCTGTGGCTTTGTATGTGTTGCTGCCTCTATTGGCGGGGATCTGGACCCGCAAACACCTCAATAGCCGGCCAGAGGCGATTACGGCCTTGCTGTCCAGACTCAAGCCCTGGTCGATATTGGGGCTGCTGCTGACTGTGGTATTGCTGTTTGCATTGCAAGCCGAAACCATAGTGGCCCAGCCGCAAAATATTGTGCTGATAGCCATTCCACTGTTACTGCAGACTTACGGTATTTTCCTGCTGACCTGGTGGTTGGCGAAGCGTTTGCGCCTGCCCCACAACATAGCCGCTCCGGCCTGCATGATAGGGGCATCCAACTTTTTCGAACTGGCGGTTGCCGTGGCTATCTCCCTCTTTGGTCTGCACTCGGGAGCGGCGCTGGCTACAGTCGTCGGGGTACTGGTGGAAGTGCCTGTGATGCTATCCCTGGTGGCGTTTGCCAATCGCCGCCGCGGTAACTGGCCAGCGGCCAATAAATTAACGGAGAACTGAGATGACAATAAAGGTGGGAATTAACGGCTTTGGCCGCATGGGACGGCTGGCCTTGAGGGCTGCCTGGGATTGGCCGGAACTCGAATTTGTGCAGATCAACGACCCTGCCGGCGATGCCGCCACCCTGGCGCACCTGTTGGAGTTTGACTCGGTTCATGGCCGTTGGTCGCACCCAGTCGAGCATGAGGGCAGTACCATAGTTATAGCCGGGCGGCGGATAGCGACCAGTCGCAATCAGGCCATTGCAGACAGCGATTGGTCTCAATGCGATCTGGTGATTGAGGCCTCGGGCAAGATGAAAACCAAGGCGCTGCTGCAGGCCTATCTTGATCAAGGGGTCAAACGAGTGGTGGTGACAGCGCCTGTGAAAGAGGACGGCGTCGCCAATCTGGTGATGGGGGTGAATCATCAGTGTTACGACCCGGCCAGGCATCCGATAGTAACAGCCGCATCCTGTACCACTAATTGTCTGGCGCCTGTGGTCAAGGTCATCCATGAGAACTTCGGTATTCGTCATGGCTCCATGACCACAATTCACGACATCACCAATACCCAGACCATATTGGATGCGCCCCATAAGGATCTGCGCCGTGCCCGCTCCTGTGGCCAGAGTCTGATCCCGACCACCACAGGCAGTGCCACCGCCATTACCCATATCTTCCCTGAGCTGAAAGGCCGCCTCAACGGCCATGCGGTCAGGGTGCCACTGGCCAACGCCTCGCTGACCGACTGTGTGTTTGAACTGGAGCAAACAGTGACAGAGCAACAGGTCAACGACTTGCTGCAACAGGCGGCCGAGACTGAGCTCAAGGGCATTCTCGGCTTCGAGTCGCGGCCGCTGGTGTCGGTGGACTACAAGACAGATCCCCGCTCCTGCATAGTGGATGGGCTGTCTACCATGGTGATCAACGGCACTCAGCTCAAACTCTACTGTTGGTATGACAACGAATGGGGCTATGCCAATCGCACCGCCGAATTGGCTCTGATGGTAGGCCGTTTGGACCGGGATGCCTGAAGGACAACACCATGGCTGAAATGAGTCCGGCGCTGCGCCAATATCTGCTGATCACCGGCAACTACTGGGCCTTTACCCTGACAGATGGTGCGCTACGCATGCTGGTGGTGCTCTATTTCTATCAGTTGGGTTACGGTGCGCTGGCCATTGCCATGCTGTTTCTCTTCTATGAGTTTTTCGGTGTGGTCACCAATCTGTTGGGCGGCTGGCTCGGTGCCCGTTTGGGGCTCAACCGCACCATGAGTATCGGCCTTGGGCTGCAGATAGTGGCGCTGGCCATGCTGTTGGTGCCTCAGGCCTGGCTGACCATTCCCTGGGTAATGGCGGCCCAGGCGCTGTCGGGGATTGCCAAAGATCTCAACAAGATGAGTGCCAAGAGTGCCATCAAGACCCTGGTACCCAAGGATGCGGCCCAAGCGGGGCAGACCCTGTATCGCTATGTGGCGCTGCTGACCGGTTCCAAGAACGCCCTCAAGGGGATAGGTTTCTTCCTCGGCGGCGCCCTGCTTAGCCTGCTGGGGTTTGCCGGTGCCATTGCCGCCATGGCCGCTGTTTTGACCTTGGTGTGGCTGAGCTCGCTGCTGTTTCTCAAGGCGGAACTGGGCCAGGCCAAGAATAAGCCCAAGTTCAGTGAGCTTTTTTCCAAGAGCCGGGCAGTGAACATTCTCTCTGCGGCCAGGCTGTTTCTGTTTGCCGCCAGGGATATCTGGTTTGTGGTGGCCTTGCCCGTGTATCTGGCCAGCCAATTTGGCTGGGATCACTGGCAGGTGGGGGGCTTTCTGGCCGGCTGGATTATCGCCTACGGCTTGGTGCAGGCCCTGGCGCCCAGGCTGACCGCCAAGGCTGACGGCAAGACAGTCGGCAAGCATAAAGGCTCGGCCTTGCCGGGACGGGCGGCGGCGCTCTTCTGGTGCGGCCTGCTCGCTCTGGTGCCCGCACTTATCGCCCTTGGGCTTGGCAGCCAATACTCGCACGCCTGGCTAATCGGCGGCCTGTTGCTGTTCGGCGCCTTGTTTGCGGTGAACTCTTCGCTGCACAGTTTTCTGATTGTCAGTTATGCCCGTGAGGATGGGGTATCCCTGGATGTGGGGTTCTACTACATGGCCAACGCCGCCGGGCGCTTGCTGGGCACAGTGCTTTCCGGTGCGCTGTTTCAGTGGTGGGGGCTGGAGGCTTGTCTTTGGGTTTCCAGC
The DNA here is from genome assembly GCF_028823715.1 of Shewanella sp. K8. NCBI lineage: Bacteria > Pseudomonadati > Pseudomonadota > Gammaproteobacteria > Alteromonadales > Shewanellaceae > Shewanella > Shewanella sp. K8. The sequence goes on along the minus strand of NZ_JAPEHY010000019.1, from coordinate 85,828 downwards.
GCCATGTTACTGCTGACATTGGTTATCTCCCGTGGTCTGCCGGAAGAGCATGAGGCGCAATGATCCACTGCAAAATTAGACTATAAGGGAGTGTCACTTTTTTCCATAAGGGCATAGGCTTAGGGAAGGTGCGAACAAGTCCCATGCGTGCTCTGCGTTGGCTTACAGGCCTGTATGCAAGGCGTGGTTCGCAGCAAATGGCTAGTCCTTTACAAGAAGCACAACATAGCAGACAGGTTTGTAAGCCACGCCCTTCGGGGCTTTCACAGCAACCGGCTCTCTGCGTTATCCGACTTCGACAGGCCCCGGTATGCCTTCAGTCAGATGCCTTGAACGCCAATTGCTGTGCAAGCCAGAGTGCCACGAGGACTTATTCGCACCTTCCTTAGGAAGATGCGGCAGAGTTTTCCCGAGATTCTGGCTTAATAGCGTTGGGAGGATTATCCGCAGCTGTATTGGCCGAATTGTTTCAAAGAGGGAAGTGTCATGTCCATGAGTTTGCAGTTTTGGGGCGCCACCCAAGAAGTCACAGGTTCCTGCCATCTGTTGCGGGTCAACGGCGAAAGCTTGCTGTTGGATTGTGGTCTTATTCAGGGAGGGCGGCAGGATGAACTGCGTAACCATGAAGCCTTTCCCTTTGCTCCTGAATCCCTGACTGCCGTGGTGTTGAGCCACGCTCATATTGACCATTCGGGGCGCTTGCCCCTGCTGGTGAAGCAGGGTTTTAGCGGCCCCATCTACACTCATAAGGCTACCATGGAGCTGTGCGCCATCATGCTCAAGGATGCCGCCATGCTGCAGCAGCGTGATGCCGAGCGGCAGAACCGCAAACGTGCCAAGCAAGATCTCGAACCGATAGAGCCGCTATTCACCGAAGAAGATGTCGAACTGGCACTGACCCGTTTTATTCCACTGGACTATGGCACCAAGCTGGATCCCATTCCCGGTGTGACCCTGTGTTTGAGTGATGCCGGCCATATTCTGGGTTCGGCGCTACTGGAGCTGTGGATCAATGATGGCAACACCCAGAAAAAACTGGTGTTCAGTGGCGATCTCGGCCGTGCCGGTATGCCGATTCTGAGAGACCCGACGCTGATCCAGCAGGCCGATCTGGTGCTGATGGAAAGTACCTATGGCGATAGGTTGCACCGTAGTTGGGAGGCGACCCTGGAAGAACTCAAGGGGATCTTCGCTACAGCCATCAGTGAGAGCCGCGGCAATATCCTGATCCCTGCCTTCTCGGTTGGCCGGGCGCAGGAGCTTTTGTATCTGTTTCACCTCTATGCCGGGGAGTGGGATCTGTCACGCTGGAAAATCTGCCTCGACAGCCCCATGGCCATAGAGGCCACCAAGGTGTATATCAATAACTATCCCTTGATGGACGAGGACTTCAAGCGCTTCGTGCATCAACACCCGGGGCAGCACCCGCTGCTGTCTGGAATAGAGTTTATCCAAAGTACCGAAGAGTCGATGGAACTCAACGACGTACACCAGGGGCTTATCATTATTGCCGGCAGCGGCATGTGTAACGGCGGTCGTATCCGCTGTCATCTGGAACACAACCTGTGGCGGCCCGAGTGCGACATTATTATCTGTGGTTTTCAGGCACTGGGAACCCCGGGGCGGCTGTTGGTCGATGGCGCCAGTGAGCTCACCATCAACGGCAATTCGGTGAATGTCGCCGCCAGAATTCACACAGTCGGCGGGCTGTCGGCCCATGCGGATCAGGCCGAACTGCTGCGCTGGTACCGTGAGTTTGAGGGGGCGCCGCCACTCATTCTGGTTCATGGTGAGCCGGATGCCCAGCGGCAACTCCTGAGTGTGCTGGAACATGCCGATGGCGTGCAGCCCAAGCCCAGACCCCAGGCCTCGGCCATAGCGACCGAAGGCGACAAGCTGGATCTCAGCCGTTTACCCGAACTGAGCTGGGTTGTGGGCTAAATTTTAGTGGGAAGTCATAAACTTAACTTTTTGGTTCATTCCCTATGGTAGGCCGAGCGCTATGACGTTGAATCAAAAGAGAATTAACCTGGGCTATTTTTATCTTTGCTATTAACAACAAATAAAGACGCCCCTTGATAAAGGAGCGTTTTTACTGTTGGCGCAAACTTGGCTTTAGCCCTGGTGCTGCCAGAGGATCTCCAGCTCATCGGCTTCGCCCATGGCCGTTTCCAACAGGTTGACGAGCTCGGCATCAGCACCGCTGGCCTTGAAGGTTTCTATTTGAGTGCGGTTCAGCCAGTAATCCTGGTCGGCATCATGCTCTTCTACCAGGTTGTCGATCAGATACTGCAGCTGCTGCTCAGAGATATGGCCGATAAAAGCGCCGGTTTCTTTATTGCTGAGTTTGATCATTCTCTCTCCTTGGGTTGATGTGGCCTCAGTGGCCGGAAATCACAGCTCGCACTATATCTTGTTCAGTAAGTGCGTTGAATCCCATGTTTTGTCATAAAGCTCTCCTCATAAACGACCCCGGCCAGGGTGGCGATAGCCAGGCCAAGTACCAGTGCCAGCAGTAGAGGCTTGCAAACCCCCATGGGCACCAGCCAGATCAGCAGCAGCGCCAATACGCAGATGCCACCGCTTATGGGGTTAAACAGCAGTTCCATGCTGATATCGAAGGCACCCAAGGATTCGGCGTCCTGATAGCGTCGGAAATGGAGCAGGAAATAGAGGGCGGCGCAAAGCAAACTGACACTGGAAAATGCCAACAGCCCGCTGAGGCTGAAAGTTTCTTTGAAGTATAAAGTGGCCTGGTAACCCGCCACAGTCAGTATTGCCAGCCAGATAACAAGCAATGGCGCCAGGATAAATCCCATTACAGTCCCTTGATTAGACGTCCATGTTTACAGGTGACTGTAACCTAAAAGCATTTGCACAACAAATCGCCTGAGGGGATTTGTGGCTTGGTTCGCTTCTCGGCCAGGGTTTGTTTGTGCAGGCGGTTTCAAGAAGGCTATTTCAATCTCTAACGACTTGGTTACTTTTTGGTCTGCTTGCAGGATATACTCAGGCAAGTAATTGTTGTCGGAAGAAAACTTGTTTGGAGAATCCTTATGCGTTTTATCAAGACACTGTTTATCCTGTTGGCACTGATAGTGGCTGTGCCGCTGATTGCCGCCCTGTTTGTCAAAAGCGACTACCAGGTGACCACCAATGTGGTGATAAACCGCCCGGTGGCTGAGGTCTATGACTATGTGAAATATCTGAAAAATCAAGATAACTTCAGCGTCTGGTCCAAGATGGATCCGGCGATGAAACGCAGCTATCGCGGCGTTGACGGCACTGTCGGTTTTGTCTCTGCCTGGAAGAGTGATAACCCGGAGGTGGGCCAAGGCGAGCAGGAGATAGTCGCCATGGAAACTAACAAGCGTATCGATTATGAGCTCAGGTTTCTGACTCCCTTCGAGGCCACTGAACCTGCCTACATGCTATTTGAACCCTATGAAGGCAATAGAACCAACCTCAGTTGGAGCTTTAAGGGGCACCTGGATTACCCGACGAATCTGATGTTTCTGTTTGTTGACTTTGAAACCATGATCGCCACGGATCTGCTGCGCGGGCTCAGCAATCTCAAGATGTTACTCGAATCTGAACCCACGCCGCAGGAACAGATTCAGAGCCCGTAAATCCAGGCCACCCATTGACGGTAAAGATTAAGCCCTATCAACAGGTTAATCGGAAAGGTGACCCCCAGCGAGGCCAGCATGGCCACGCCGATATTGGCCGATGGAATGGCCGCGCGGATCGCCGCCGGTGCTGCAATGTAGGAGGCGCTGGCGCAGAGGCCGGCCAGTACCAGTGCCGAACCGGCGGGCAGCCCCAGGGCGTGACCTGTAATGATCCCCACCCAGGCGAGTACGAAAGGCGTGACGGCAGCGAATGCCAACAGGCGCCAGTGACTCAAGGGCAGCGGAGCACAAACCCTGGCGGTACACAATCCCATCTCCAGCAGGAACAGCGCCAGCAAGGTCTTGAATCCCTGCATCAGCACAGGGCTCAAAGAGGCCAAGCCCTCAGAGCCGTAGCCCCATCCGATAAGCACGCCGCCCCCCAGCAATATCACCCCACGGCTGGTAAGCGCTTCCATCAGGATATTACCGCCGCGTCCCGGCTTATCCCGGTTCAGGCGTCGATAGAGCCACAACATGACTATGATGGATGGCAGCTCCAGCAGTACCAGATAGAGAGTGGTTTCGGGCTTGAGTGGCCAGCCCAGCTGCTCTGTCATGGCGTAGACAACGGCAAAAGTCCCGGCACTGACCGAACCGTAGTGGGCGGCAATACTGATGGCATCGCTCTGTGGCAGGCGAACCACTTTTTTCAATATGGGATACAGCGCCAGCGGGATAGCCAGTCCCAGACCTATCACTAACCCCAGCTCGGCAAAGGACAGCTGATCTGTGTGGCCGTGCAGCGCCATGCCGCCCTTGAGGCCCAGGGTCAGCATTAACAGGATGGAAAGGGTTTCGTAGGTGGATTCGGGGACTCTGAGATCCGATTTGAGCAGACCGGCCAACAGGCCTAGACCGAAAAAGGCAATAACAACATCAGGCATGGGGTTCTCCTTGTTAGACGGCTGGAGATTGTGCTCGCCCGGCGCTATATTGGAAAATAAATTATTCACTACATATATATAGATAATTATCTATGGATCTTCGCCATCTCAGCCTGCGCTTGTTGCAGGTGTATATCGAAGTGGTCCGGCGGCAGAATATTTCCGCCGCTGCCAGACACCTGTATCTGACTCAGCCGACCGTATCGCTGCAATTGAAAAAACTGGCCGAGCTGGTGGGTGAGCCCTTGCTGGAAACCGGCCCGGGGGGACTGAGGCCGACTCAGGTTGGGCAGGAGCTGTACCGGGCCGCCGTCGACGTGATGACCCGTTTGGAAGACTTCAACGGCATGCTGGCCAAGGTGCGGGAAGGGGAGAGCGGCCACATCAATATCGGCCTGGTGACCACGGCCAAGTACGTGGTGCCGCGGATCCTCGGCGCCTTCTATCGTCGTTTCCCCGGTGTCCGAGTCACACTGAACATAGGTAACCGTGCCCATGTGCTGAATCGCTTTGAGCATCTGGAAGACGATCTCTACCTCTTCAGCCATCCTCCCAGGGGCGAAACTGTGCAATCGGCACGGATCATCCGTAACCCACTGCAGCTGATTGCCCCCAGAGATCATTGGGCCGCCGGGCAGAGTGAACTCAAGTTTGAGCAGCTCAGTCGCGAGCGCTTTCTCATCCGTGAGCCGGGGTCGGCTACTCGGTTAATGTTTGAATCCTGGCTCAGCGGTCAGGGGATGGAACTGGGCGACTGTATGCAGATAGAGAGCAATGAGGCCATTCGTCTGGGGGTCGCCTCGGGGCTGGGGTTATCTGTTATCTCGGCCCATACCCTGGAGGAAGGGCGCGAGCGCCCGGCTATTCTGGATGTGAAAGGCTTCCCGCTGGAAAGCAATTGGTATCTGGTGAGCCGTAAAGACAGGCGTATGCCCTATGCGGCGCGGCAATTGGTGCACTTTATGGCAGAGCATCTGCAGCAGTGCATAGAGGCCGAATGGGTGGCCGGTGATATAGCCAAGTTGCCGGCCAACCTGGGATTGGTCGACTGAGTCTTATCCTAATTAATCCAGCTCGCGTTCGCGCCCTTTCTCATAAGGGGGCGTGGACGTTGAGTGTTTTCGCTTCCCGGCGGGAGGTTTAACAGTAGGTTTCCAATTGTTAATCTTTCGTTGTAATCTGGGTGTTCCTTATGCAGTTTTTGCCATCACAGATGGAAACTGCAGCGATAACAATAACTACACGAGGTTGGAATGGAAACAATAATGGAGTGGGTTAGCCAGCTCAACAGCCTGGTTTGGGGTGTGCCCATGCTGGTGATGATCCTGGGGGTAGGACTGTTTCTGTCCATAGGTTTGCGCTTTATGCAGCTTCTCAAGCTGGGGAGAGGCTTCCGTTTACTTTGGTCCGGGCGGATCCCGGATAAAGACACCAATATAAAAGGGGAGATCAGCCCCTTCAATGCGCTGATGACGTCCCTGTCGGCCACCATAGGTACAGGAAATATCGCCGGGGTGGCGACGGCAATATTTCTTGGCGGCCCGGGGGCACTGTTCTGGATGTGGTGCACCGCGCTGGTGGGAATGGCCACCAAGTTTTCTGAAGCCGTGCTGGCGGTCAAGTATCGCGAGGTCGATGATAGTGGCAACCACATAGGCGGCCCCATGTACTACATCAAGAATGGTCTCGGCCAGAAATGGGCCTGGTTGGGAACGCTATTCGCCTTATTTGGTGGTTTTGCCGGTTTTGGTATAGGCAACACAGTGCAGGCCAACTCGGTGGCCGATGCCTTGGACAGCAACTTTGGTGTTCCAGCCTGGGCAACCGGCTTGGCTATGATGATTTTGGTGGGTGCTGTCTTAATGGGCGGCATCAAGCGGATTGCCGACGTTGCCGGTAAGTTGGTACCCCTGATGACTGTGTTTTATATCACCTCAGGTTTGGCTGTGATTGTGGTCTATTTCGATCAGATCCCGGCGGCGCTGGAGCTGGTATTCGAGAGCGCCTTCAATCCAGTGGCGGCCCAGGGCGGTTTCGCAGGTGCGGCAGTGTGGGCCGCCATACGTTTCGGGGTGGCCCGAGGGGTGTTTTCCAATGAGGCAGGTCTTGGCAGTGCGCCGATTGCTCATGCAGCAGCCCAGACCAATAACCCTGTGGCTCAAGGACTGGTGGCCATGTTGGGTACCTTTATCGATACCATAGTGGTCTGCTCCATCACAGGTTTGGCGATTATCGTGTCCGGTGCCTGGACCTCGGGGGAAACCGGCGCAGCCTTAACCTCCTACGCTTTCAGCCATGCCTTGCCCATAGGGCAGTACATAGTGGCCGTGGCACTGGCTATCTTCGCCTTTACCACCATTCTCGGCTGGAGCTTTTACAGTGAAAAATGCGTGCAGTACCTATTTGGTACCAAGGCTATAGTGCCGTTTCGCCTGGTCTGGACTCTGATGGTGCCCGTGGGAGCCATGGCGTCTTTGGACTTTATCTGGCTGGTGGCCGATACCCTGAATGCCATGATGGCGATCCCCAACCTGATAGCCCTGTTACTGCTCAGCCCAGTGGTCTTTGCTTTGACTCGGGAATACTTTATCAAGCAGCGCCAGGCCGAGTTGCAAAAATAGCGAGCCAATTGGTTTAGAACCAAAAACAGGGCAACTCGAGTTGCCCTGTTTCTTTATCAGTCGGCGTTGCTGTCAAACTCAGTGTCTTCCAATAACTCGAACATAGGTTCGGCATTGGGTAACTGTTTGAACAGGCGGCTGAAGTGCCTCTGCACCCCCTTGAGGTCTATCCCGGCCATCCCAGAGGCGAAACCAAACCAGGCGTAGAGGCCACTGAAGTTGTCAAACATGGGCGGCAGATACTTGGGGGCGGCAATAAGCCCCTCCCTGTGGGCTTGATAAAGCACGGGGATATCCTCAATGGCCAGCTTGCCGACAAACAGCATAGGGATAATCTCCGGGATCCCGGCTGTGATGGCGGAGCGGATAAAGTTAATGTTTTCCACATAGCCACGCACATAGGAGATATCCTTGGTGAAGTAGCTGCCACCCTGTACCATGCCGCCGCGAAACACCCGCTGAGTTACCCGGTAACTGTCTCGTTTGCTGAGATTCTGGCCGCAGAAATAGTTGAATACTTCAACAAAGTCGGCACCTTGCTCGGCCATATCGACCGCAGTGATCCTGTCGCTGATACGTCTGGCCCGCCCTGGGTTGGAGCTCAGGGTAATGGTTTCCATCAATACGGCCAGCCCTTCCTGGGCTGCTGCTACTCTGGGAGAGCCGACGCTGAGCCAGGTGGCCCAGGGTTGGGCCCGGCCATTGAGGGTGGTGCCCACGTGCACCCAGCCCTCATGCACCTCGTAGACATCAAGATCCGATTGGCTGAACAGCGCCTTGCTGTTGAGCTTGACCGTATCGCCGCCCACGGCGGCATCCGAGACTATGCCATCACTGAGACGCACCCGAATATCGTCGCTGTGAAAGTAATCTTTCAGGCGGCGGCCGAGTATATCCACCGCCTCAGGCGCGGCGATTTCTTTGGGGTGATGACGATTGCTGCGCAGCGCTGCCGGTAGCGAGAAGATGTAACTCAAACGGTCGCCGAGCTGTCTGAGATTGTGTCTATCACCATGGAGTTTATGGTTGGCGCTGCCGTAGAGGCGACGGCTGAATTCGCCGAAGTCGGCCTTGCCGCGGTGTTGCAGCATGTCGATAACCTGAAGATATTGCTCGATATTGGCTATCAATATCTTGCCCAGCTTGTCGTATCTTCCCAGGCACTTGCGGGTCTGCAGGCGCAGTTCGGATAACTCTTGGCGGGTCTTGTCCGGGTCAAAAGGCAGCGGCAGACGCTGGTAAAACTCGGCGTCTATGGCGGGTAATTGCTTGCCGTTACTCTCGAGAAAACGGGCTTCCATCTCTCTCGGCCACTTGATGGCATCGAGGATTTTTATCGGCGTCTGCAACCGGATCAGCTCGTCCGAGAGGCGCCGCAGATCCTCTTTATAGGCACTTGTGTCTGGCATCAATAGTCTCCTCGGAAGACACAGGTTATTGGCGGCTATCATCTTGGATAACGCGCTGTCTGGCAACAGAATTTATCTTTGCCAGATCTTGGTGCAACCGCTTGGTTATTGAGCATAGTCGTCCCAGATGATTTAAGCTAATTAATTGATATTCATCATGTTGCATTGTTGGCATTCAAGCTGCTTACCTGAGATAGATGGCCGGAATTTCAGGAGCAGTTATGGCAAACATGAGTTACTTGAGTGTGATTGAACGTTTTCATGAGTATCAGCCGCTAATCGATGAACTATTGCAATCGATTCTGACCGGAATGGCCGACTCTCAGCTCTTTGACGACACAGGGCGGGCCATCAGGGTGTTTTCTGAAGTGGCAGCCTGCTATCCCTTCGTGGAATTGATGTATTTACTCGACGAAAATGGTCACCAAGTGAGCCCGAATCTGGCGCTTATCAAGCAAAAGATCAAACTGCTGGCTGTGGGTGAATACCCGGATCGCAGCCAGCGCCCCTATTTTCTCAATGCCAGCGACAAGAGCGGGGTACAGATAACTTCACCTTATCTTTCCAATGCGTCCGGGCAATTATGTCTGTCGGCGTCCCTGGGAGTGAGTCGTTTGGATGCCAGTCGCGGCTTTGTGGTAGTGGATATCAATCTGACCCGGCTGATTGAATTTATGATGGGCGACAGTCACAGGCGCAAGGTGACGCCTTTGTTCAAGGCGGTTTATCTCACTCTGGTAACAGGGTTATTCATTATAGTCGGGGTACTGGTGCTGATTTCGGCCAGGGATATCTGGCACTTGTTGGCGCTGGGGCCGCAGTTGGCTCATGACTCACTCAAGCCGTTCGGGATCATCATCTATATCACCCTGGCGTTGGCGATATTCGATCTCGGCAAGACCATACTGGAAGAGGAGGTGTTGATGCATAAAGACATCTTCCGCCACAGCTCCACCAGGCGCACCATTACCCGGTTTGTTTCCACCATATTGATCGCCATCTCTATTGAGGCCTTGCTGACCATGTTCAAGGCATCACTCGGGCAGGTGGAATATATTCAGGGAGCGATTTTGATGATGCTGGCAGTGGTTGGTTTATTGGTGGCTTTGGGATTATACGTCTGGCTGGGGGCCAAAGCCGAGGCCTTGCTTATCCAAACGCAGTCTTTGCGGGGGCGGCAAGGATAAGGAGGATGTTGCTGACATCCTCCCACATCTGCAAGCCGACGCAGAGCACATGGGACTTGTTCGCACCTTCCCTAAAACATATCGTCATCATCGAGCCCCATGGCTCGTCTGAGTTCCAGGCGCTCCAGGTAATCTTCCAAGCGGCGTTTTACCTGGCGTTTGTGCTGCAGTGCCTTCTCGGCCTGACGGTTTTTGGGGGTGGTCATCGCTTCAATTTCAGCATCGTTGGGCACGAGTTCAACAATATGGGCCATAACGAATTCCTCACGGTTTATCCAAGGATTTTCTAGCCAAAAAAGCATTGGCTGAAAAGCAAAAATTTTTGTCTAACAAAGCAAATGATTCTGTCCGTCCCTCTACTCAATATTAGCCTTGGTTAAACTGAAATCTAGCACTGAGTCGCAACAGGAAGTGAGATCGAGACAACATTTTGACGATCTTTTCCAAGGACCTAAAACTTGGGGATTTTTTGCTGTTTTTGACTTGTTTTTTTCATGATCCTGACCAGAATTAACCTCATAGCATTCGCTTTATTGGCTAAGGACTAGGCTGTTTATGATCCAGGACGATCGTCTCACCGCATCATCCTCCCCTGCAAAAAGCTTCGGTTTTTCCACTCCGGCCTCGGTTTGGCTGATCATGTTGGTGGCGCTTCTGTTCACCTGCCTGGGTTGGTATCTGTTCAATCAATATGCGGAGCAGCGCGGACGTGAGCGCTTTGAGTATCAGGCCATGCTGGTCAAAGATGCCATAAGAGATCGTCTGTTGACCTATGAGCAGGTGCTGCGGGGCGGTGTGGGCCTGTTTATGGCATCCGATGGAGTGACTCGTGAGGAGTGGCATGAGTATGTGACCAACGCCAAGATGGAAAGCTTTTATCCCGGGATCCAGGGGATAGGCTATAGCGTTATTTTGCACCCGGAGCAACTGGCGGCCCATGAGGAGGCCATCAGGGCTGAAGGCTTTGATGAGTATCGGGTGTACCCGTCCGGCGAGCGCGACACTTATCAGGCCATCATCTATCTGGAACCTTTCGATTGGCGTAATCGGCGGGCATTTGGCTATGACATGTATTCCGAGCCGACTCGCCGTGAAGCGATAGACAGAGCCATCAACACAGGGGAGGCGGCGATCTCCGGCAAAATCACCCTGGTACAGGAAACCCAACAGGATATCCAGGCCGGTTTTTTGATGTATTTGGCGCTTTATGATGAATCTGCCGCCGGCCCCAAGGCCGCCAAGGGCGTGGTCTATGCCGCCTTTCGGATGAACAACCTGATGCAAGGCATTTTGGCGGATAAGTTTCCCTCCCTGATTCTGCAGGTATTTGATGGCGATACCGCCTCTGACACTTCGCTGCTGTACAGCACTGAGGAGGAAGGCCAGGCTACCAAAACCTACAACCATGTGTTGCCGCTTAAAGTCGGTAGTCATCAATGGTTGCTGAAAATCGGCGCCGACAAGAGTTTTGTCTCCGAAACCGAGAAGCTGCAAAGCAAGCTGATGCTTGGCATAGGCGTGCTGTTTATCATGGTGTTGTTCTATTTCTTGCTCAATAACGCCAGAGCCAGGTATCAGGAAGGCTTGCTAGCCAATGAGATCCTTGCCAATGAGAAACGCTTCCGTCTGGTTATTGAGGCCTCGCCATCGGCGCTGATCATGGTAGATGGTCATGGACTCATCACTCTGGTGAATGCCCATACAGAGCAACTGTTCGGTTACGCCCGGGACGAACTATTGGGCCGCAGCGTGAATATACTGCTGCCGGAAAGTCTGCATAAGTCGCACAATCGGCACATGGGCGGTTATCTGCAGCAGCCGATTGCCAAGAATATGTCCCAGCGCGATGATCTGTTCGGCCGCGCCAAAGACGGTTCTTTGGTGGCGGTCGAAGTGGGGTTGACCCCAATCCATTTCACCAATGGCCAGTCGATTCTGGCCACTATCAACGATGTGTCGGATCGCAAACGGATTGAAGCCGAAAAAGCCCGCCACACAGAGGAGCTGGAGAAGATCAACCGTGAGCTGGACAGTTTTGCCTACATAGCCTCTCACGATCTCAAGTCGCCGCTGCGTGGCATAGAGCAGTTATCCGAGTGGTTGGCAGAAGATCTCAGCGACAACAGCAGTGAACAGGTGCAAAAGTATCTGCGACTGATCAAGAGCCGGGTACAGCGAATGGTACTCTTGCTGGACGGCCTGCTGACTTTCTCGCGCATAGGCAGGGTGGATACTGAGTTGACGGAAGTGGACAGCAAGCAATTGGTGCAGGATACCTTCAGCCTGGTGGCGCCGCCAACCGGGTTCAAGCTGACTATCCTGTCTGATATGCCGTTGCTGACCACGGCCAGAGTACCGCTGGAGTTGGTTTTCCGAAACCTGTTCAGCAACGCCATCAAACACCACGACAAGGGTGAGGGGGTACTCAGCGTCAGCAGCGAGCGCCAGGGCGACTATTATTGTTTTTGTGTCACGGATGACGGCCCAGGGATAGCTGCCAAGTTTCATCATAAAATTTTCGCAATATTCCAAACGCTTAAGCCAAGAGATGAAGTTGAAGGCAGTGGCCTTGGTCTCTCTTTGGTGAAAAAGTCGGTGGAAAACATGGGCGGCAAGATCTGGGTGAAATCGGAAGGGCGTGGTTGCAGCTTTTACTTCACCTGGCCGGCCCACTTCAAGGAGGAGTCATGAGTCAAACAGCCAGATACAAGGAAGTGACTATTCTGTTGGTGGACGACGACGATGTCGACTTCATGGCGGTGCAGCGGGCGATGCAGCAGCTCAGGCTGCTCAACCCCTTGGTCAGAGCCAGAGATGGGCTGGAGGCCTTGGAGATGTTGGGCGACGGTCGGGTGCGCTGCCCCTATCTTATCTTGCTGGATCTCAATATGCCGCGGATGAATGGCCTGGAGTTTCTCAGCCATATCCGCAATGACCCTGTGCTGTCTCTCTCCGTGGTCTTTGTGTTGACCACCTCAAGCGCCGATGAAGACAAGGTTGAGGCTTATAAGCATCATGTGGCCGGCTATATGGTCAAACATGAAATAAGCGATGGTTTTTATAATATTTTCAATATGCTGGAAAGCTATTGGCGTATTGTTGAGTTGCCGGAAGCCTGAGGGATGGAAAGCATGAATCTGCTGTTGATCGATGATGATGAGATAGACAGAGCCGCTATCATCCGCGCCCTGGATCAATCGTCACTGGCGTTCAAGGTGATGGAGGCCAACTGTGCCCAGAGTGGCTTGGAGTTCGCCTGCCAGCAGCGTTTCGACGGCATACTGCTCGACTATATGTTGCCCGATGCCAATGGTCTGGAAGTATTGAGCCGCCTCAATGAATCGGCCGGAGAGCAAACCGCAGTAGTGATGATCTCCCGTTATGAAGACGACAAGCTGGCGCAGCGTTGCATCGAGTTGGGGGCGCAGGATTTTTTGCTCAAGGATGAAGTGAATACCAGCCGCTTGACCCGTGCTATCCGCAATGCCAAGCAAAGGGCTTCCATGGCGTTGGCATTGCGCCAAAGCCACGAGAAACTCAAAGAGCTGGCCGAACATGATTCCCTGACCAAGCTGGTCAATCGTTACGGTTTTGAGCTCTGTCTGAACCGTACCTTGAGTCAGGTCAAGCGTCATCAGGACATGCTGGCGGTGATCCTCTTGGATCTGGATGATTTCAAGGGTATCAACGACACCTTAGGGCACCAGGTGGGGGATATCCTACTGGTGGAAGTGGCCAACCGTCTCAGTGCGGCGCTCAGGGAAGGGGATCTCATTGCCCGTCTCGGCGGCGATGAATTTGTAGTGCTGGTTACCGAGTCGGAGAACCGTTACTTCCCAATGGCGGTGGCCAACAGGCTGCAAAGGGCCTTTGAAGAGCCTTTCCCTCTGGGGGAACATGATGTGCTTATCGGCGCCAGTATTGGCATTGCAGTGTACAGCGATTCTGTCTGTGACAGCTCTGAGCTGCTCAAGTGTGCCGACATTGCCATGTATCGCGCCAAGAAGGTGGGCCGCAACCAGATCCAGTTCTATTCCGAAGAGTTGGCCAGAGAAGTCAGGTTTCGCAACCGCATCGAGATGGGCCTGAGAACCGCGCTGGAGCGCGATGAATTCAGGGTCTTTTATCAGGGGAAATTCGATGCGATTTCCGGTGAGCTATTGGGAATGGAGGCCTTGCTGCGCTGGCAACATCCGGAAGATGGCCTGCTGGCGCCGGACAGTTTCCTGCCGATAGCCGAAGAGATAGGCCTGGTAGATGAGATAGGCGAGTGGGTGTTGGCACAGGCCTGCGCGCAAACCGTCGAGTGGCTGGCCATGCTGGCTCCGGTAGGCAAGCAGTTATCTGTGGCGGTTAACCTGTCACCGTCGCAGATCATTCGTGAAACCCTGTATCAGACCATAGTCAGGGTATTGCAGCAAACCGGGCTGCCGGCTTCGCTGCTGGAGTTGGAGCTCACCGAAAATGCCTTGATAGAGGAACCGCTGGAGCTGGCCAAGGTACTGGAGCGGATAGCTGCACTGGGAGTTGTTTTCTCTCTGGATGATTTTGGCACCGGCTTTTCATCCCTCGAGCACATCAAGTACTTTCCCATCAATGTGCTGAAAATCGACAAGAGTTTTGTGGCTTCGGTCGAACAGGATGAACGCGGCAAGCGTCTGTTGTCGGCCTTGATCAACTTTGCCAACGGCTTTAACGTGGTGTCAGTGGCCGAGGGCATAGAAACCGAGGCGCAGGCGCAGTTTTGCCGTGAACGGGGCTGTAACCTGCTGCAGGGATATCTCTATTGTCGGCCGATTCAGCCCCAGGATTTTGAAACCCAGCATATTTTACCTTTGCTGGCCGAGGGGGATGTTTGATTTTACTTGCCTATTGGCAAGGGATAGTCAAAGATGCCACTTCTTTTGCTGGGCCATAACTCTTTGGCGGATCACTCAAACATGAAAATCGGTATTCTCTCTCAATTTCCCGAGCTCTATTCTACCCGCAGGCTGGTGGAAGCCTGTGAGGGACGTGGTCATCAGGCCAGGGTGATCAATCCACTCAACTGTTATATGAACATCAACTCGGTGCAGCCCAGTATTCATCTTGAAGGTGAGGAACTCAGCGGTTTTGATGCCATTATCCCGAGGATCCATGCCAGTGTGACTTTCTATGGCTGTGCCCTGGTGCGCCAGTTCGAGATGATGGGGGTGTATGCTGCCAATGACTCTATCTCCATAGCCCGCTCAAGGGATAAGCTGCGGGCACTGCAGTTGCTCTCCCGTAAAGGGGTGGGTATGCCGGTCACAGGTTTTGCCAGCAAGCCGGATGATATTCCTGATCTCATCGCCATGGTGGGTGGTGCGCCGCTGGTGATAAAGCTTTTGGAAGGCACCCAGGGGATAGGCGTGGTGCTGGCCGAAACTAAAAAGGCCGCCGAGAGCGTTATTGAAGCCTTTCTGGGGCTTAAGGCCAATATTCTGGTGCAGGAATATATCAAAGAAGCCAACGGCAGTGATATCCGCTGCTTTGTGGTGGGCGACAAGGTGGTTGCGGCCATGAAACGTCAGGGCCCGGAGGGGGATTTTCGATCCAATCTGCATTTGGGCGGCAGCGCCGAGAAAATCAAGATTACCCCTCAGGAGCGCAAGACAGCCATTGATGCGGTCAAGGCGATGGGGCTGGCTGTTGCCGGGGTGGATATTCTTCGCTCCGAGCGTGGCGCCTTGGTGCTTGAAGTCAATTCAGCTCCGGGTATTGAAGGTATAGAGTTGACCACAGGTATCAAGGTGGCCGAGCCGATAGTGGAGCATATCGAAAAAATGGTTGCCGCCCGTAAACGCAATCGTCCTGTCATCGCCTGATTGCGCCTCGGGCTTTCCCATCCTTAGAATTCGAACTCATAGACATAGCTGAGCACTATCTTGGCATCGTCGTCCGGCAGATCCGTATCGGCCACCATAAAGGAGACTGAGCCTATGCCGGTTTCCTTGCTGATGGCCAAGTGGTAGTCGGCGTAGTCGGAAACCCCGAACCAACTCTGCACCACATCACCGTCTGAATAACCATAGTGTGCCGTCAGCGTCACGGTTTCCGTGATGGGATAGCTGAACCCGGCGTGGATATAGCTCAAATCCTTGTTATCCAGTGGCGCAGCGGCCACGTCATCACCGGCGTTAACCACCTTGGCATAACCCAACTCAAACCACTTCCAGCTGAGAGTCAGAGCCAGCTCACCAAAGTCGATATCGCCTTCGGCATCCGGGTAGCCATAGTAGAGATAGCTGATGTCATAGCCAAAGTCTTCGCCTATGCTGCCGGAGTAACCACCGTAAAAATCGAGCTCGTAACTGGTATCGTCACCAAAGTCGACATTGGAGGCCCAGGTTCCCAGGTAAAAACCCGAGTCGTGGCTATAGTCTATACCGCCTTGAATGGCGACAGAGTCATCCGTCTGGGTGGTGCCGCGCCACAGATAGTTGGAGGCGGCACCTATATTCCCCGATACAGCGGCCTGGGCTTCGCCGGCCACCAACAACAGACCTGCAATAACTGACAGTGAAAACTTGGTGTGTTTCATTCTCATCCCCTCGATGGTTTGGGTTCTGGAGCCGGGCAAGCTTGACCGGTGCAGATACTCATTATTGTCTGTGCGGAATGAGCGAATCCTGTGCCAAGTTTAAATAGGCATTAAATACATGTGGTTAGCTTTTGAGTGTGATGCAGGTTAAGGAAATGTTGCATTTAGCTGGGGCGGGCTGCACTTTTTTTGTGCAATGGAGTGTTGGGAACCTCAGGCAATAAAAAACGCCTCAATATGAGGCGCTTTCATCCGTGAAAAGCGGCTTAGTTGACGCTGTCACGCAGTGCCTTGCCGGCCTTGAACTTGGGAATAGTGGCGGCAGGGATTTGGATCTCTTTACCGGTTTGCGGGTTACGACCAGTGCGGGCTGCACGGGTTGAAGTTTCGAAAGAGCCAAAGCCTACGATGGAGATTTTAGTTCCTTCTTTCATGGCATCGGTCACTGCTACTTCGAACGACTTGAGTGCGCGGGCAGCTTCTGCCTTGGACAGGTTGGCGTGTTCTGCCATTTTAGCGATCAGTTCAGTTTTGTTCATCTGGAGCGTCTCTTCTTTCCGTCGATAAGTTATTATTGCCCATCTAACATGCCATAAGGTTTTTGGCTTGAAAAGGCCTTTCAGCGGGCTTCTTGGGCTTTATCCGCTATTTTTTAACCAAAAAGACACAAAATTGTGAGCCGGTCGCCGATTTCCTTAAATTCAGTGCGATCTAGTCAGACTTTTCCTGCTGCAAAAAGCGCTTGGTCCTGCCGGAAAAAGCCACCCAATACTGGAATAACAGCAAGGCCAGCAACACAGCAGCCAGCGGCAGCAAGGGGATATTTCGCCCAGCCAGCTCCAGTTTGACATCCTGCGGCGTAATCTGCAGTGCAACCAAAGCCGTAGTGGCAAATGCCATGAGTCCCAGAGTCTGAATAAAGAGATAGATACGCAATGCCCACAATGACCAGGATGTGCGCATTACTATGCCTACCAATACAGGGATGACTCCCAAGGTAAACAGATCCACAGCGCCGGTGCTGATGGTGCGCCACAGTGCTACCACAGCCAGTACCAGGTAGAGGATACAAAGCAGTACCAATGGTATTGGTCTTGAAATGGACATAAATGACTCCTGTGAGAAATTGGCCTAAGTCTATGGAAAGCCCTGGGGGGAGTCCAGCCGGATTTTAATCGCTTTTTGCGGTAAAATAACCGCCGACATTTTTGGCAGGATAACACTCAATGACAGAAGAGCAGTTTTGGGAGCTGGTCAGCCGCGACTATCCCGAACAGGACCAACAGCAACTCCAGGCGCGTTTGACCGAAAAACTGCAAGGTCTTAGCGATGATGAACTGGCAGAGTTTGATAAACACTTTGCTCGGCAGCTCAGGCTGAGTTACAGCTGGGATCTCTGGGGAGCTGCTTACATCATCGCCGGAGTCGATTCAGATTATGGCTTTGCCGAGTTTCGCAACTTCCTGGTGACTCTGGGTAAGGAGCGTTATCAGGCGGCCTGCAATGCAGCGGATTCGCTGGGGGAACTGGAAGTTTGGCCGCAGCTGAATGGCTATGCTTATCCTTTTGTTGAGGAGATAGATCTGCTGGCCGGCCAGCTATACGAGACCCGTACCGGGAAAGAGTTGCCTTTTGTGCCTTCGGGGCTGAGTCAGCCCAAGGGTAAGCGTTTCAACGATCAACCCAAGGCACTGCGCAAGCTTTACCCCAAGCTCAGCGCCCGTTTCCCTTTCTAAGCAGGCTTAGTCGTTGCGCATCTGTTCACACTGAAAGCCCTGACGGCGGGAGTCGAAGCGGCAGTAGCTGCCACACTCCCAAGGTGCCCCCTCCGCGGCCTGGGACTTCTCGATGGCAAACGCCTTACAGCTGCCATAGTCGCCAAAATCGTCCTCTTTGATATAACGCCCAGAATCGAAGCCATGGGTATAAATGAAGGCGCTCCAGGTTTCCGGCTCCTTGGGTTTGGCATCCTGATTGATGGCGACGAGAACAATTCCCAGGGCGGTAAATAGTCCCAAGGTAATCAGCAAAGACGGCGAGAATTTCACTGGCGCTCCTGTTGTGACTGGTTTTTTTAGCTCTGCTATTAGATTACTTCCTCGGGCCTGACTCAAGCAGCCTTGTGTTAAAGCTTGTTGGGGCTGCTACAAATTGATACTCAGGTTAACGCATTTTTGTGGGTGTCTATGAAAAATAACAAAATAAAATAATCACTTATAACAGGATGATGTTCGCATATTAGTTTTGCGTTAAGCCCGGATTCAGGTTAAATTTTATACTCTGAGTTTGAACCAAATGCATACTGACATTCGCTCCCAAAGGAGGCTGATATGAAAATCAGATATCTGTTACTTGCTGCAGCCCTGACTTCTGGCTCGGCGCTGGCGGCCGACAAGGTCGATGAAAACCCGGTTACCGAGTCGGGTAAGGTAAAAATTGAGTGGCAGTCACCCAAGGATTTTCGGGACATCAAGTCTGCCAGCGAGCTGCAATCCCGTTACGAAAAACGTCTGTTTGAGACCTTGACCAAAGCCTTGGATAAAGACGTTTCCCCATCTCTAAAAGACAACCAAAAGCTGGAACTGACAGTCACAGACGTGGATTTGGCCGGCGATGTGCGGCCTACTTTTGGCGCTACCGCCAACGATATACGTGTAGTCAAGAACGTTTATCCGCCCAAGATAAGCTTCAGTTATCGCTTGTTGGAAGGCGATCAGGTGGTCGTTGCCGGCGATGAAAAGCTGACTGATATGCAGTTTCTCGACCATGTAGACAGAATTAACAGCGACAGCTTCCGTTATGAAGAAAGAATGCTGAAAGACTGGTTCCAGAAAACACTCAAGCCTAAACTCTAAGCCGTCTTCGGCATCTCCAGCAAGCACAGCCCTTGGGTGCTGTGCTTGGCCTGTTTTTTTGCCAGTGCACACAAGCGGGACAACTCATGCTCGCTGGCGTCCAGACTCAATGGCGGTGGCAGTATTCCGACGCTGAGGCGCAGTAGCGGTTGAAGGCATTCCTGCCCTTGTCTGTCCTGTGCAAACAAGTGTTGTCTTTGCCAGTGCTCGTCACTGAAAAACTGCCTCTTGCCCTGTTCAAACTCTGCCAATATTTGCTGACAAACCCCGAGCAGTTGCGGCTCTGTGCCTATCATTACGAAATCATCCCCACCCACGTGGCCGATAAATTGCGCCTTGCCGTATTGTCTGAGCAGGCCAGCGACTGCCCTTATCACTTCATCACCGCGACTGAAGCCGTAGATGTCGTTATAGGGTTTGAAATGGCATAGATCAAAATAGGCCAGATAGAAATGCTGTCGCAGTTTGCGCAGCCGTTGCAGCTCTTCCTGAATGGGCACATTCCCGGGCAATTCAGTCAATGGGTTGGCGTGGCGCGCCGTCTGTATTCTGTGTTCAGTGATGCGCTGCAGCAGCTCGCGGGTGTGGCCCAGACCGATGAAGTCGCCCTGACGCAGAATAATGAATTCCTGCGCTATTTCGGTACCAGGCTTGGCGGTGAGTTTTTGACTCACCCGCGACAGCGGCGTGGCCGCATCGACCATAAGCACATCTTTGTCCATGAGCTCTGTGACCGCTTGGTGCTCATGAAGGGCGCGGCCATAGGGCCGGGAAAACAGCTCCATCAGTCGATGGCGATAGACCAGCCCCAAGGGATGTTTCTGCTCCAGCACCACTATGCACTGAAGCTCCGGCTGGGAGAGAAAGCGTTCGCTCAACTGCTTGAGTTCGGTATCAGAGCAGCAGGTTTGCGCCTGATGGCACAGGCTCTCTGCTGCCTCGTTGTATCTCGGTTGTTCCTGCTGACGAATGGCGAGATAGCGGGTCTGCAGTTGCCTATCAGGTTGCGCCTCGGGTCTGCCAAGCAAAAAGCCCTGACAATAGGTGATCCCGAGCTGACGCAGTATCGTCAGCTCGGCTTCTGTCTCTATGCCCTCGGCGATGACTTTACAGGTCAGGCTTTGGCACAGTTCTATGATGGAGCGGACAAACTCCTGTTTAACCGGAAACTTATCTATCTGATGGATAAAGTGGCGATCAATTTTGACATAGTCGGGCGAGAGTTCTGACCAGAGGCGCAGGCCTGAGTAGCCGGCGCCAAGGTCGTCGAGTGCGGTCAGAAACCCTTGATTGCGGTAGTGATCCAGACAGGCTTTGAGCTGATCTATGTCATCGGCCGGGTATTGTTCCGACAGCTCTATGACCACATTGGATGGTGCTATGCCGAACTGTTGCAAGAGTTTGAGTGTTTGCCCCTTGGGATGACTTGGATCCAGCAGTGCCTTGGGGGAGATATTGATAAACAGCTTGCCCGGCAGTTGTCTTTGCTGGAATTGTGCTATGGAGACCCGGCGGCACAAGGTCTCCAGCTCGGAGAGGCGCCCCAGTCGTTCGGCGGTACTGAACAGATGAAATGGAGAATGAACGCTGCTGCCGATAGGGCCGCGGCTTAGGGCTTCAAAGCCATGAATACTGTTGCTGTCTATGTTGATAATCGGCTGAAACAGTGCGGTGATATCCTCTTTATCCAACACACTTCTCAGCTCAGCAATCCTGTCTATGGCCATCAAACTGCAATACCTCACCAGGCCCCAAATCGGATAGAGTCTAGGTGTTGCAAGTGACACTAAGATGACAAAGCCGGACTTGACCCGGCTTATCGGGGGGATTTTGCAGTTTGAACCCTTGCTACTTACTCTGCTGTTTAAATTTTTGCAGCGTCTGCAGCAAGACCGCCAGTTTCGGCAGCAGCGCCTCCAGCTGTTCCGGGGTGGGCGCCGTTTCGGCTTCAAGATCCGCTACCGCCTGTGCCAGCTCCTGCACATAAGGGAGGAAGCGATTACTGCATGTGGTAAAGCCTTGCTCTTGGGTGAATACGGCAGAAAACTTTCCATGGCCGGCCTGTTGCAGCTGATCCAGACGGTTATCGGCATCGACAGCCTGACGGTAAGCGGTCTGCAGATTGGCTTTCAGTTGCTCAATGACCTTGGTGTATGGCATAACAGCCTCTAACTGGTGAACTTTGGCTGAAATTATAAGGAACAGGGATGCGCGCAACAAGTCGACTGCTGTGGATCTTCTTCGGATGTGGCTTGCTTTTAAGCGGTATGGCCCAAGCAAGAGATGGCGACAAGCCGCCTTTCCATCAGTTGGAGTTTGCCGGTAAGACGGCTTTTCTCATGGGCTCAGTGCATGTCGGCAAGGCCGACTTCTACCCACTGCCAAACCAGATAGAGCAGGCCTATCGCCACGCCGGTGCTCTGGTGCTGGAAGCCGATGTCCGCGATCCTGCGGCGCAGCAGTTGCTGCAAAAGTATGGCTTGAAGGCCGCAACACCTGATGAGGAAACCCAGACGCTGCTGCAGGGATACTGTGGCGGCAAGCCTTTGTGCCGGCAATTGGCGATGATGTCCCCCTGGTTGCAGTCGGTACAGATCAGTATGCAGCGCTTCGTGGAGCTGGGTTATCAACCCAGTCTGGGTGTTGAGCAGTATCTGTTGGATGGGGTCGGTGATAGACCCGTGCTGGAGCTGGAAAGTACAGAAATGCAGTTGGCACTGCTGGACTCGCTGGCGCTGGAGCACCAGTGGAGTATGGTTAGGGAGAGCATTCGCGGCGAAGATCGGGAGATCCAGGCGCTGATCACGGCTTGGCGTAGCGGTAATGAAAAAGCGTTGGCCGAGTTGATGTTGCATCAGCTGTCCACCGAAGGTGAAGACGTATTGCTGGAAAAACTGCTGTGGCAACGTAACCAAGGCATGGCTGAGCGCCTGCTGAGTTTAATGGACAGCAATCAGGCGTCACTGTTTGTGGCCGTCGGTGCCGGGCATCTGGCCGGCAAAAAGAGCCTACTCGAGTATCTGCATAAAGCCGGAGTCAGCAGCCGTAACTGCTGGCGGCAAAGCTGTGATATACCGCCCGGCGAGGCAAACTGAGGCGCAGAGGTCTATACTTGCTGTGCTTGGACACAGGGAGTTGAGATGCAAGGCATTAGCGATGCGTACAAGGGGTTTGAAGGAACAGTTCGTCAGTGGGATGAACGTTTTGGCAAGGTGGTTGCCAGGGTCGATCCCGGCGATTTTTATATTACAGGTGCCGATGAGTACATTTTTACCCGCTTGGGGTCTTGTGTGGCGGCTTGTATCTGGGACCCCGTACTCGGCATAGGTGGCCTGAATCACTTTCTGTTACCCGAGCGCAAACTTCACGAAGATTGGCACCAACTGACCAGCTACAGCTGCCGCTACGGCAACTGGGCCATGGAGCAGCTGATCAATGCCATACTCTGTGTCGGTGGTCAGCGACACAGATTACAGGCCAAAGTATTCGGCGGCGCCAGAATGGGCCAAAGCAGTGTGCTGAATGTCGGCCAGTCCAACATAGATTTTGTACTGCGTTATCTCGAACTCGAGCAGATCCCTGTGCAGGCGGAGGATTTGGGCGGCCCTTGGCCGCGTAAGGTGATGTTTCACCCCAACAGCGGCAAGGTCTTGCTCAAGCACATGGATCCCGAACGCCTGGCGCAGCTGGTGCCGGAAGAGAACCGTTATCTGGATCAGATAGTGGATGGCAAAGATCAACCCTCGATCGAGTTGTTCGGCCCGGATGCCTTGTGAGCAATGAAATGCACGTAGCGGCCCAGAGAAAGATAGGGCTGCTGGCGTGAGTATTTCAGCTCCATCTCCAGCAGTTGCTGGAAGTCGAAATTATCCGGCAAGCTCTTTTTAAGATAATCATGGATGACCCGTACCCCGGATTCACACCTCAACTCCAGTTGCCACTCGTTAAACCAAGCTTGTACATCGGCTATTTGCAACGGATGTTTCGGGCTGAGGCGGACTTTTTTGCGGGTTTGCAGATCGGCAGCCACATAGTCGAGATTGCCAGACACCAGGGCGTGAAAGCGCATCGCTTCCTTATTGAAAAACATCAGTGAAAACAGGCCGTCATCTTTCAAGAGTGACAGCAAGCCCGCCAGCGTCCCCTTGGCATCATGCAACCATTCGGCAACCGCATGGCAGAGGATAAGGTCGAACTGGCCCAGTTCCGTTACGTTCAGCTCCTGAATGGCGCAGTGCAGCAGTTGAATATCCAAGGGCTCGGCCGAGGCGGCAATCTGCTCTTTGGCTTGTTCCAGCATGGCCGAGGAGATGTCGCAAAGTACGACTTCATGCCCCATGGCCGCCAGTTTTTGACTGAAAAAACCGAAACCGCCACCGGCATCCAGTACTCTGAGTTTACGGCCGGCAAAATAGGGTAACTGTTCCTGCAGATCGCGCCAGAGTACCGCGGCTCTGATCTGCCCTTTGGGGGTTCCATAGATATTGTTGGCGAACTTTTGCGCCAGCTTGTCAAAGTTCTGATCTTGCACTTTGGAGGGTTCTGAATGACTTGAAGGCATATAGTGTCTCACAAGCCGCAGCCCTTGGCATCAGGCTCAAGCGCTTATGGCGGACAGATCGCAAAATCATAGATAGCTCCGAAAACGGCAGGGATGAGGTATAATGCTCGGCTTGGAATACTCAAGGTGGGCTTTTTGGTTATGGAATTCAGTGTCGAACTGCGAACAATGCCTTCGTTGTTTTCGCTGTATCGCAAGATTTTTTTCGGGCGAAAGCCTGGCTGGGACAACCAGCCTTTACCTCGTATCAGCGTTAATACTCCCGGCGTGGTTTTGGAGCCCGGCAAGGTGGCCGACTACGCTCAGGTGTGTGGCTTCGAGTTTGATGGCAAAACTCTGCCGCCTACCTATCTGTATGTGATGGCCTTCAGGTTGCATGCGGTGATCTTTACCCATGACGCCATCACTTTTCCTCTGCTGGGAATGATCCACCTGCGTAACCGTATCAGTCAGTTTCGCAGTGTTACCCTTGATGAGCGTTTCGATATCGACTGTCGCCTCACTGACAGCCGAGAGACAGATTCCGGGCTGGAGTTTGACCTTATTTCCAGGGTGACTGTGGCCGGAGAGCTGGTGTGGGAATCCTTGTCTACTTATCTGTATCGCATAGATAAGCCGGGGCGCAGGGCAAGACCACCCAAGGCCGGGGATATTCAGTGGGAAAACCCCAGTGTCTGGGAGTTGGGTGACGACTTGGGGCGGCGTTATGCCAGAGCCTCGGGTGACTATAACCTGATCCATCTGCATCCCTTGCTTTCCAAGCGTTTTGGTTTCGACCGGGTGCTGGCCCATGGCATGTGGTCCAAGGCCCGCTGCGTGGCTCAGTTGATGCCTGAGCTGGGCAATAGGCCCTGTGTCATTGACGTGGCGTTCAAATTGCCGCTGTTTATGCCGGCCAGTGTTTGCTTCTGCGCCGAGGCCATGGAGCAGGGCTATAAGTTTGAACTCAGAGATCAGAAAGGGCGCAGGCCGCATCTTTGTGGTGAGATCTCCCTGCTCTGAGATGTCGGGGCCTAGGTTTCCCGCCTTGGCCCCTGTTTGGCTCCATGATTCCTGCGTTCGCTATTTTCCCTCCGTTCGGAAACTGTTTTTCGGCCAATTCCGGCCAGAGATTTCTTGACCCAGATTAAGGTATTGCTGAATAACGAGGGCTCCGACTTTAGCTTGAAGCCGGAATGGCCTAGTATGCGGGTCCTTTGATCTATTTGCTTTGGCCCTTGTGGGAGTTTTACTGAATGTTGAAGGACATAGAGATCTCTAGAATGACGCCGAGGCGTCCCATTGAGCATATCGCTACTGAGCTGGGGTTGCGTCCCGGTGAATTCAGCTGTTACGGCGACCACAAGGCAAAAATCCCGCTGTCCTTGCTCGAACGGGTCTATGACTATCTGCCCGGTAAGCTGATTCTGGTGACTGCGATAACGCCTACGTCACACGGTGAAGGCAAGACGGTGACCAGCATAGGTTTGACCCAGGCCCTGCATGCGCTCGAGCACAAGGTTTGCGCCTGTTTGCGCCAGCCCAGTATGGGGCCGGTCTTTGGCGTCAAGGGTGGGGCTGCCGGCGGTGGTTATGCCCAGATAGTGCCGATGGAAGAACTGAATTTGCATCTTACCGGGGACATTCACGCCATTACCAGCGCCCACAACCTGGCCGCCGCCGCGCTGGATGCCAGGCTGCATCACGAGCAGCGCCTCGGGGCGGCAGAGTTCAGCCGTCGCAGTGGCTTGGATGCGCTCAATATCGATCCGGAAAAGCTTTTTTGGCACAGGGTGATGGATCATAATGATCGCAGCCTGCGCCAAATTCAGGTAGGGCTGGGAAATAACAATGGCCCTGAGCATGAGTCTGGCTTTGATATCACCGCCGCCTCGGAGCTGATGGCCATTTTGGCCTTGAGTCGCGATCTTGCCGATATGCGCCGCCGTGTCGGCCAGGTGTTGCTGGCACTCGATACCTCCGGACAGGCCATCACAGCCGAGCGGCTCGGGGTTGCCGGTGCCATGTGCGCCATTTTGCGTCAGGCGCTGGAGCCGACACTGATGCAGACCCTCAACGGCGCCCCTTGTCTTATCCACACCGGGCCCTTTGCCAATATCGCCCATGGCAACTCCTCTATCATTGCCGACGAAATGGCGCTGAAACTCAGCGACTATGTGGTCACTGAAGGCGGCTTTGGCTCGGATATGGGCTTTGAGAAGTTCTGCAACATCAAGGCGCCGATTTCCGGGCGTCAGCCGGATTGCACCGTCTTGGTGGCGACCTTGAGAGCGCTTAAGAGTAATGCCGGGCTCAAGGGGGAGGCAGTAAGCCGGCCTAACCAACAGGCACTGGAGCAGGGCTTTGCCAACCTGGCCTGGCACCTGGCCAATGTGCGCCGCTACGGCACACCTGTGGTGGTGGCCGTCAACCGTTTTCCCGAAGATACCGAGCAGGAGCTTGAGTGGCTGAGGCAGGCCTGCCTCGCCGAGGGCGCCGATGCTTGTGAACTCAGTGAGGCCTTTGCCCTAGGTGCCGATGGCGCCAAGGCTCTGGCCGAGTCGGTATTGACGGCCATAGGCAAGGGCGATGGCTTCAAGCCTCTCTATGACCCTTCGCTTGGACTCGAGGCCAGTCTGGCAACCTTGGCCGAGCTTGGTTATGGTGCGGCCGGGGTAGAGTTGTCGGCCAAGGCCCGTGAGCAACTGGCCGAGATCCGGCGTCTTGGCGCAGACAAGCTGCCTGTGTGTATGGCCAAGACGCCTATGTCTATCAGCCACGATCCCAAACTCAATGGGGCCCCCAGCGGTTTTACCCTGCCAATCACTGAGCTTAGGCTTAACGCCGGAGCCGGTTTTGTCACTGCTTTGGTGGGCAAGGTGATGACAATGCCTGGGCTGGGTTTGAACCCAGGCTACCTGCATATCGATATCAATGAGCAGGGTGAAGTGATAGGGCTTTAACTCGATAACAACCAAGGGCGCAGATGCGCCCTTGGTTGTATTGGATACTGCCGCGCCGATTTAACCGCGATAGAAGTGTACGTCCCGCTGCGGGAATGGAATGCTGATCCCTTCCTCGTCGAAACGCATCTTCACCGCCCGGGTGATGTCCCAGTAAACTTCCCAATAGTCTTCCGGCCTGACCCAAGGGCGCACCACAAAGTCCACCGAGGATTCGCCCAAGAGGTGCAGTTTAACCGTAGGCTCAGGGTGCTTAAGTACTTTGGGATGCTCTTGCACCAGTTGCTCCAGCACGGCTTCGGCCTGTTCAATATTATCGCTGTAGCTGATGCCGAAGGTCATATCTACCCGTCTGTGATGCTCGGCGGTGATATTGTTGATGGTATCGCCCCAAATTTTGTTGTTGGGAATGATCAGCCGCTGGTTGTCCAGGGTCTTGATGGTGGTAGATACCAGGCTCATATGGCTGACTCTGCCTGTGACTCCGGCGGCATGGATCAGATCTCCCACATCGAAGGGACGATAGATAAGGATCATCATCCCTGAGGCGAAGTTGGACAGGGTATCCTGCAGCGCAAAACCGATAATTACCCCGGCAATACCGAAACCGGCCAGTAGTGGGCCGAGTTCGAATCCAAGCTGTGACAAGGCTATCAGCAGCCCTAGGGTGAAAATAACCTTGCCGGAAAGCGAGGTGAAGAAGTCTTGCAGCAGCTTGCTGAACTTGAGTTTGGAGTTACTGACCGCCTTGGCGACGATTCGCTTGGTTAATTTGGCCAGCAAGACGGTAAGTAGCAAGATAAACAAGAAGATAAATATCTTGAATAGTATATCCGGCCCACCTTCAATCAACTGCGCCTTGGCGATATCAAACCACTGTCCGGCCAGACTGGAGACGATATCGATATTGAGGACGTCCTGGGTGATGTCCCCGGAAATGGCAAACAGGGTCTTTTTCAGATCGCTGGTATCTACATCCAGTTTATCCAGCATGCCTATCACTGCGCTCAGGCTGCTGCTGTTGTTTTCCAACTGCTCTTTCAGCAGGGTCAAGGTCTTGCTCTGCTCGCTGCTGACATCTTTGCCCGCCAGTGCATTTTCGGCCATTTGCACGCCCAACTGCTGCTGGTTGTAGCTCACCAGACTCTCGAGCAATTCGGCTCTGACGATAAGACGTTGCTTGAGTGATTCTTTCGCCTGGCTGACATCCTGTCCCAGTTGCTCTGACCAATTGAGCAGTTCCAGCAAGCCTTTTTGAATTTCATCCTTTTCCAGGCTGCGGCGGGAGATCTCAAGCATCAGCTGTTGATCTTCCCCTTTGCCGAGCTTGCCCTGCAGCGACATTATCTCCTTGTCGAGATATTGCACCATCTCCTGCAGGAGTTGCCGCTGCGCTTGCAGGTGCGGCAAAACATTCACCTTGGCATTCTGCTCTGCGCTCCTGTCGCCAATGGCATCTATGCTCTCTTTGAGTTTATTTCTTTGTGCCAGAGTCAGCGCCTTGATCCTAAACTCAGTCACCGCCTTGAGTTCGCCCTTGGCACTGCGAAGCTGTTGGATATTTTGTCTTATGGTTTGCTGCATCAAAGTGAGCTGCTCGGTAGCGAGCGGTTCGGGTTCAGATGCGAAAGATTGCCAGGAAAGAGATAAACACAACACGAGCAAGAGAGTTCTAACCATGTTTTTGTCCGATTTTTATCTGTATTTTTGAAGTGTTGGAGTCAATAAATATGACACGAAATGTCCGATGACGCCCAAAAAGCTCGCGGATTTGTGGTTTTTCACTCATGGGAGATATAAGGCAGACGCCAGCTTTGCTAGAATAGCGCCCCTTTGTTGAGCTCGCCGGAGAACGCTCGAGTGCTATGTTCCAATTGCAATAAAACCTTTAATGTTTCTCAGATAGCCCGGCAGCGGGGCAGTGGTTTTTCCGCGCAGATCCAGTGTCCTCATTGTGAAGCCTGGCTTGGGAAGACGCCTTGGTTATTGAAATTGAAACTGGTGGGTTTTTATCTGGGGGCGGCTGCGGCTATCTGTGCCTGGTTGGTTCCAGAGACCAGACACTTCGGGATACCTGTCGCAATCCTTGGGCTGATCGTCTTGCTGATCAGCCACCTGATGGATCATCTGCACACGGTTGAAGCGCCGGTTAAAGTTGAAGAGGATGATTCGGCGCAGCGGCAGAAGTATCGCTGAGGGCTCAGTCTACCACCTGTACCTGATTGGCCAGGGAGGTTTCTACGTAATAGATGCCGCCCAAAATGGCGCCGCAAAACAGAATGGCAAACAGGATAATCCCCAGGTTATTTTTGAGAAATGCCAACATAGCTTTTCCTTTGGTTAGGCTGCTCCCATGGGCGGGCGCGAGCACAAAGAGTATAGGGTAAACTTTAACCGGCAGAGCTTAAGCAGAACTTAATCTCAGCCAGGCCTGTAAGCTGTAATTAGCGCCGAAACCTTGGCACCGTTACATATCTTGTAACTTTTAGTTTCAGCTTCGCCTTGTTAACCTTGTTGCAACCTCGGGGTAGGCTGGCTTACACTAGCGCCGGATCTATCTGGGGGATGTTAGGTTTGGATATCGCTGTTCGTACAAGAAGCACTATTGCCATATGGCTTGCCGCCATACTGGTGCTCTTGTCTGTGGCTGCATCGGCCCACAGCATTTCCCATCTCGAAGAGGGTCACAAGACCCACTGTACCCTCTGTTTCCATCAGCATCAGCTGAACAAGCTCATGCCCGGCACCGGGCTGCATCTGGATGCTGTCAAACAATCCTATATCAGAGTCAGTTTTACGGCTCCTTCCTGGCAGGCGACCCACGTTCGCCTGTTTAACAGTCGTGCTCCACCTGTAACAGCCTGAATTTAAAGAGACATCTATTTAAATTTTGCTATCGACCGCATGGAATTGCGGTGCGATGACTGCTGTATTTCAGGAGCTAAAATGACTGTTTTTTCAACTCGTATTTCGCCTCTGGCCTTGGCCTGTGGCTTGGTTTCCACCTGTGCAATGGCCCAGGACCCTACGCTGACCAATCCGGCGATCAGTGCGGTTTTGGATGGCTATTATCAAACGGCGGATCGTCCCATGGCCGAGCGTCAGGAAGGTTTTGGTCTGGGGGAAACCGAACTGGCGCTCAGCGCCAATATTGACGATATGTTTTACGGCAAACTCACCACCACCATAGAAAATCATGATGGTGATACCGAAGTGAATCTGGAAGAGGCTTTTATTCAGACCTTGGCGATGCCGGCAGGGTTTGCGGTGCGCGCCGGACGTTTCTTGTCTGATGTGGGCTATCTCAATAACCAACACCCGCACTCGGATGCCTTTACCGACCGACCGGCGGCTTACCGCGCCTTCCTGGGCAATCACTACTTTGATGATGGTATCCGCTTGAACTATGTGGCACCGACAGACCTTTACTGGGTAATGGGTCTGGAAGCTTTCAAGGGCGACAAGATGCGTGCCGAGGATGAACACGGCGAGCGCGAGTTCAAGGATGTGGGTGTTTATACCGCTTACACCAAGATAGGTGGCGATATAGGGACAGACAGTTCCTGGCAGTTGGGGCTGTCATATCTGCGCAATGAAAATGGCCGCATGACCCCTTTTGAAGAGCACGCAGGTGAGGAAGAGGAGCATGATCACGGCCACGACCATGAAGGTCACAGCCATGGTGCCTCTTATACGGGTGAAAACACCTATATTGCCGACTTTGTTTATAAGTGGGCACCCAACGGCAACTACAAGTATCAGCATCTGACTGTGAGTGGTGAATATTTCCGGGTGGCAGATTTCGTTGCCGAGGCCGAGCATGAGCATCACGAGGATGAACACGCCCATGCAGAGCCGAAAGATTACCATCAGGGCTGGTATCTGAGCGGTGTCTACCAATGGAGCCCCAGCTGGTCTACCGGGATCCGCTACGGCGAGCTGGATACCCAGCAGGCCCACGACGATCATTTCCACGGTCAGAAGCTGAAAGAAACCGAAGTTAGCCTGGCTTGGCATCACAGCCACTTCTCTACCGTAAGACTGCAGTACACCAATCAGCGTGGCACTAATTTCGACGGTATCGAAGACGACAATGTTATCACTCTGCAATACGTTATGACTCTGGGGGCCCACGGTGCGCATCAATTCTAAATTTGTCGGCCTGGCCACGGCCGCTTTGACTCTGGTGGCCAGTTGGCAGGCTCAGGCCAGCCTGAATATTTTTGCCTGTGAACCTGAATATGCCGCGTTGGCCAAGAGCTTGGCGCCGGATGCGGACATCTATTCGGCCACAACCGCCTTGCAGGATCCTCACCAGGTGCAGGCTCGGCCCAGTTTAATCGCCAAGATGCGCCAGGCTGATCTGGCGGTCTGCGCCGGTGCGGATCTGGAAATCGGTTGGTTGCCTATGCTGCAGATGAAATCTTCCAACGCCAAGGTGCGCTCTACGGATCAGGGGCTGTTTTTTGCAGCCGATCAGGTTGAGACCCTGGATAAGCTGGATTCGGTCGACCGCAGCATGGGGGATGTGCACGCCAAGGGGAATCCGCATCTGCACTTTGACCCGTATCGGATGCTGGATATCGCCAAGGCGCTGAGCGCCAAGCTGGTGGCCCTGGACCCTCAAGGAAAAGCCGATTACGAGGCTGCGCTCAAGGCATTCAGCGAGCGTTGGCAGCAGGCTATTCCCAAGTGGGAAGCCGAAGCGGCATCACTCAAGGGCAAGAAGGTTATCGCCTATCACACCAGTTTCCGCTATCTGTTCAACTGGTTAGGAGTTTCTCAGGTCGCGGATCTCGAGCCCAAGCCCGGGTTGCCCCCCAGCAGTTCACACTTGGCTTCGCTGCTTGAGCGGGCAGGGCAAGGGGATGTCAGTGCCGTGGTAGTGGCATCCTATCAGGATGAACGTGGCGCCAACTGGTTGGGTGAAAGAGCCAAGTTGCCTGTATTGGTATTGCCCATGTCGGTCGGTGGTAACGCCCAGAGTCAGGATCTTTTCAGCCTGTATGACAGCGCCATCTCGCTGCTCAAGAGCGTGAATTGATTATGGACAGCGGACTGTTCAGCATACTCTTGCCGGCCTTTGCGGCCGGCCTGCTGGTACTCTCAACCCATGTGGTATTGGGGCGTCAGGTGTTGAAGCGCGGGATCATCTTTATCGATCTGGCGATTGCCCAAGTGGCGGCTCTGGGGGCGATAGTGGCGCATCTTAACCATGATCTGGAGGATATTCCTTATTCTCATGTATGGATGCCGGCATTGTTTGCCCTGGCCGGGGCCGGAGTCATAGCCTGGTTGTCACGTAAGATGGCCTCTGAGCTGGAGGCCATGATCGGCTGCTTCTACGTGTTGGCTGCTGTGGCTGCCATGTTGCTGCTCTCCAACGACCCCCATGGTGCCGAGCTGCTCAAGCAACTGATGTCGGGGCAGATCCTTTGGGTCAACTGGCCACAACTGATCTTGCCGGCACTGGTTTATGCTCTGGTGTTGGGGCTATTGCTGTGGCGCCCGTCTTTGCTCAATGGCGCCGTGTTTTATCCCCTGTTTGCCCTGGTGATAACCCTGTCGGTGGAGCTGGTGGGTGTCTATCTGGTGTTTAGCACCTTGATTCTGCCGGCACTGGCGCTGAATAAATACAGCGGCCGTTTCGCACTTGGCTGGGCCTATCTGGTCGGGGTATTGGGTTATGTCGCCGGTCTGTGGGCCTCGGCGAGTTATGACCTGCCTAGTGGGGCCGCGATAGTGGCAACTCTGGCACTGAGCGCTCTGCTGTTCCGTGTGCTGCTTGGCTTCAGCGGCCGCCGCTGAGACTGGCGAGATTGAATGCGGCCCCAGTGGCCGCATTTTTTTATGCTGTTAAAAATCAGCGCACAGATGTAAACAAAAGATTGAGCCACAGCAGGCCTGTAGCTATACTGTCCGCCGTTGCATAAGTGGAGTAAATTTATGCTGTTGATAGTCCGTTCTCTGTTGCTGGCGGTACTCTTATTGCTGGCCTTTGTTTTTGGTGGCATTTTTTGCATCTTGCGTCCAAGACACAGAGACAATGTACACCTGTTTGCCCGACTGTTTTCGGCGGTAGCGCCTATACTGGGTGTTAAAGTCATAGTGCGTGCAGGCAAAACCAACCCGGGTGAGCCCTGTATCTTTCTGGCGAACCATCAAAATAATTTCGATATGTTTACCCACACAGCAGCGGTTCCCAAAGGCACTGTCAGCCTGGGAAAGAAGAGCCTGTTGTGGATGCCGCTGTTTGGTCAGCTTTATTGGCTTTCGGGTAATATTCTCATCGACCGTAAAAACCGTACCCGCGCCTTTGAAACCATGGCCGAGACGGCGCGTAAGATCAAAGAGAAATGCCTCTCTGTATGGATATTTCCTGAAGGCACCCGCAGTCGCGGTCGCGGCTTGCTGCCCTTCAAGGCTGGGGCATTTCATACCGCCATAGCCGCCGGAGTGCCTATGGTACCGGTACTGGCTTCCAATCAGTGCCATATCAAGCTCAACCGCTGGAACAATGGCGTGGTGATCATTGAGATGATGGAGCCGGTGGCGACCAAAGGCCTAAGCAAGGCCAATGTTAAAGAGTTGTCCGATAAGGTCCATGCCACCATGGCCAGCAAACTGAAACAACTCAATGCCGAGGCGGCAGCACTTATGGGTAAAACTGTGCCCGCGGATATCGTATAATACCCTCTGACCTATTTTTTCGGAGACAAGCATGTCCATTGAACGTCTGTTGCAGGCACAGAAGCAGGAAAACCGTGACATTATTCAGTCCTTGCTGGATGACGGTTCTGAGGCCGATGCTGAATACACCATAGAGCACCATTTTTCGTCCACTAACTTTGACCGCCTGGAAAAGGCCGCAGTCGATGCCTTTAAATTGGGCTTTGAGGTTAACGATGCCGAAGAGGTGGAACTGGATGATGGTAGTTTGATTTTCTGTTTTGACGCCATTGCCTACCACCAACTGGAAGCCGAACTTCTGGATAAGGCCTGTGAGCAGTTGCTGCAGCTGGCGGTCAAGCATAAGGTTGACTATGACGGCTGGGGCACCTATTACATAGGTGACGAGCTGGAAGATGAAGACGACGAAGAGCAGGACTAAGTCCTGTTACCAATAAAAACACCGGGTTCTTGGCCCGGTGTTTTTGTCTCTGCCAGTTTTGCCGGCAGATTTATTTTCAGTTGTAGTCAACCGGCTTCTCGCCAATAACGACCGGGAGCTCTATCTGTTTACCGGCGCGGATCACCTGCAGTGTGACCTTGGTACCAGGTGTGGTCTCGGCAATCCTGTCCATCAGCATATAGATGCGGGTAACCTCTTCCCCCTGATACTGAGTGATCACATCTCTGGGCCTCAGACCGGCCAGTGCTGCCGGGCCATTGGGTTCTATGCCGGTTACCACTACGCCGCGAAGATCCGGCAAGTTAAGTATTTGCGCCACAACCGGGCTGACGTCTTCACCCGAGATCCCCAGAGCCCCGCGAATAACCCGGCCGTCCTTGATCAGTTTGCCCATGACAGCGTAGGCCAGCTTGATGGGAATGGCGAAGTTGATGCCATGGCCACCCCCTTCACCGCCTATCTGGAAGGCGGCAGTGTTGATGCCTATCAGGCCGCCATGGGTGTCTATCAGGGCGCCGCCCGAGTTACCGGCATTGATGGCAGCATCGGTTTGCAGAAAGTCCAGGTAGCCTGTGCTCAGGCCGTTACGACCTGTGGCACTGATGATCCCCTGGGTAATGGTTTGCCCCAAGTTATAGGGGTTACCTATGGCAAGCACCACATCGCCCACTTGAGGTGGGCTGTCGAGGTTAACCGGTACGACTGGCAGGTTATCCCCCTGGATCTCCAGCACGGCCAGGTCGGTTTCAGGATCCTGGCCGACTACCTCTGCACCGAATTTTCGGCCATCCTGCAATGCCACCACAATTTCATCGGCCTTCTTGACCACATGATAGTTGGTGAGAATGTAGCCTTCCTTGCTCATGATGACGCCTGAGCCCAGACCCTGCAGAGAACCGCCATTCAGAGGCCGGCTCTGGTTGATACTCAGGCTATAGATATTCACCACCGCCGGCGCGGCGCGGCGTACCGCCTTGGCAAAGGACAGCTCTGCACCACTGTTTCCCCTGAACTGCAACAGGTTGCCACCGAGATTGCCTTCGCCCATAAAACGGTTGGCCAGCAGAAAGACGGCTGCCATTACCAGGCCAAAGACCACAGCTTTGCAGATATAGATCAGGGTTTCTTTCATTATGATGACATTGCTGAATATTAAAAAAGCTCGTTAGATTAGCATGTTTCTTGCTCTTGCGAACAATAGTCAAGGCCCAGGAAGTCAATTTTGCCCTGAATTGGGCACCGGAAATAGAAAAAGCGGGGTTATCCCCGCTTTTTCCGGATGACTGTCAACCTCTGAGGATCAGATACAGGCTGCTGTTGCCCCTGACTATCTTCAGTGCCACTGCGCCTTGTTGCTCTTTGAGTTCTTCTTTCAGCGCTTTGAGAGTGGCAGTCTTGGTACGGTTTACCCCAACAATCAAGTCACCTTTTTGCAAGCCACTCATGGCCGCTGGAGAATTCTGGGCGATATCGGTGATCTCGATACCTTTCTTGCTGTTCTCCAGAGTGGCACCGGCCAACATAGGATGAACGGCGCCGGCCGCAGTTTCTTTCACTTGGCTGGCTTCGCCCAGAGTGACTTTGACTGTCTTGTCATCACCATCACGTATCAGGCCAAGCTCTACCTTGGTGCCGGCACCCATGGTGCCAATCTTGGCTCTCAATTCCTGGAAGCTCTTGATCTTGCGGCCATTAATGCTGACGATAATATCGCCTGCCTTGATGCCCGCCTTATCGGCGGCGCTGCCTTCCATTACTTCGCTGACAAAGCCACCGTGTTGGGTCTTGAGACCGAAGCCCTGAGCCAGTTCATTGTCCAGATCCCGACCCATGACCCCCAGAACGCCGCGGCGGACTTCGCCGTGTTCGATAATCTGATCCACCAGGCTATGAACCATGTTGGCCGGTATCGCGAAGCCGATACCTACGTTACCGCCGCCGGGAGCCACAATGGCGGTATTGATACCGATAAGCTCGCCGCGCAGGTTAACCAAGGCGCCGCCTGAGTTACCGCTGTTAATGGCGGCATCGGTTTGAATGAAGTTTTCCAGCATCTCTATGCCAAGGCCTGTACGCCCCAGAGCACTGACAATACCTGAAGTCACGGTTTGCCCAAGACCGAAGGGGTTACCTATGGCCACGGCAAAGTCGCCAACCCTCAAGTCATCCGAGTCAGCAGACTTGACTGCCGTGAGGTTGTCGGCCTCAATCTGCAGCAGGGCAATATCGGCATCTTTATCTTTGCCTATCAACTTGGCCTTGATTTCGCGGCCGTCGTGCAGCCCCACCTGAATATCATCGGCGCCATCGATTACATGGTTGTTGGTGACTATATAGCCCTTGTCGGCATCTATGATGACACCGGATCCCAAACCGCGAAACGGTCGCTCCTGTACTTGCTCCTGCGGGGCGTTGGGGCCAAAGAAGTAGCGGAATATATCCGGTACCCGTTGGCGGGAAACCTGAGTGCCGGAAACAGCCACGGAGACAACCGCCGGTGTGGTCTGCTCCAACATGGGTGCCAGACTCGGCATGGTTTGGCCGTCTACGGCTTGTGGCAGCGCGGCCTGGGAGACTACAGGGGCCAGTGTCAGGGTGGCCCCGAGGAGGGCGGCGGAAACAAGAGATAACTTGGTCTTCATCTATGCATTGCTCCTAATACGGGATCAAATAACCATGTACTGTTTGCCACCGAGGTGGCTGAATCATAAAGGCTCTTACGAGCGTCCGGTAATTAATCCGACTTTAATCCTGTTTAAAAAGTTCATCATTCATTAACAAAGATTAATTTTTATTGCACGCTGACGGGGGATGCAGTCTCTGGCCGTTCTTCCGTGTCAGGCACACTGGTCAGCATAGCTGGCAAAGGGGCCAGTTGCTCCTCTTTGGCCAATCTTTGGCTGCCCTGATTCCAATGCTGATTGAGGCGATTGATCTGTTCAGTCAGTTGTCCCAGCAGTGCCCTTTGTTCGGCCAGATGATCGCTGACCTCCTGCTTGTGTTGGCTCAATTCCATCTTGCTGCGCTCTATGGCAGCCCCTTTATTGCTCTTGCCGAGCCCCCGGCTGACCAAGGTCTTGCCGATATAACCCAGTATCAACCCCAGAATGAAAGCCGCAAACACCAGTGGCCATTCCATATCGACTCCTTAAGTTTGTCTTTGTGTCTTATGCTCTTGCTCGACCCTATTGGGATACCTGGCAAAATATACCCCGAGCGTGGGTCTCATGATACCATTTGCCGCCCCAACTCTGTTGCGTGAGTTGGGTTAGGTACCCATCAAATAAGGTTAAAAGAGAATAATTCAAGTGTCGCAGTTAACCCCCTGGCAGCATTACCAACAAGATCTCACCCGTGAAGATTTCAGCCATGACCCGGCGCAGGAGCAAGCGGTAAAGGCATTGCAGCGTGTTTATGATGAGCTGCAAAAGCCGCAAAAGTCCGGATGGCGCAATTGGTTCAGCCGGGAAAAAAACAGCAAGGTTCAGGGGCTTTACCTCTGGGGCGGTGTTGGGCGCGGCAAGACCTATCTTATGGATACCTTTTTCGATGCCCTGCCGGGTGAGCAGAAACTGAGAGCGCATTTCCATCGATTTATGCACAGAATTCATCGGGAACTGGACGAGCTCAAGGGAACGCGGGACCCGCTGTTGGTAATAGCCAAACAGATGGCGCAGCAATATCGGGTGATCTGCTTTGATGAGTTCTTTGTTTCAGACATCACTGATGCCATGTTACTGGGCACGCTGTTCGAGGCCCTATTCAAGGAGGGCGTGGTCTTGGTGGCCACCTCCAACATAGTGCCGGACGACCTCTACAAGAACGGTTTGCAGCGGGCCAGATTTTTACCAGCCATCGTCGAAATCAAGGCCAACTGCCAGGTGCTGAATGTCGATTCTGGAATTGACTACAGACTGCGGACCCTGGAACAGGCCGAGATCTACCATCACCCGCTGGATGAAACCGCCGAGTGCAATCTGCAACGCTATTTCACCCAACTGGCGCCTGAGTCTGAAGTCTCTGAAACGCCGCTGGAGATAGATGGGCGCAGCATAGTGATCCGTAAGCAGGCCCAGGGTGTTTTGCTGGCCGACTTCCGCGCGCTGTGTGATGGGCCGCGCAGTCAGCGGGACTATATGGAATTGGCGCAGCTGTTTCACACAGTGTTGCTCAGTGGCTTGGAACAGATGGGCGCCCAGCAGACAGGGGATGATATTGCCCGCCGGTTTCTGGCGCTGGTGGATGAGTTCTACGAGCGGCATGTGAAACTTATCATCTCGGCCGAGGTACCGCTCGAGCAGATTTACACAGATGGGCAGCTGAGTTTTGAATTTCGTCGCTGCCGTTCCCGCCTGATTGAGATGCAGTCCCGGGATTACCTGGCTCTGGAGCACCTGCCATAGGGGATTATTGCGCCCGTTTTGTTGCCGACAATCCAACCGAATGAGCGCGGTGACCAAGGCGTCGATGGTGCTAAAGCGGTAACGACTTGAAAAAGATCGCCTTTTACGGCGGGATCTCAAAAAGCAGGTGATTTTTAGTTCAGCTTTGTCTATAATCCGCCACCTGCCCACGTTACTCCGCCGATTGGGCGGATTTAAAAGCCAGATTCTTTGCTCGAAGGGGCAGAGAAAGGCATTTTTGTGTTATCTGCATCCGCAGGTAGCATGTGACAGAATTTAACTTTGGGTTTTTGTAATAATGAAGACTTTTACTGCTAAGCCAGAAACTGTAGCTCGTGACTGGTACGTTGTTGATGCCGAAGGTAAGACCCTGGGTCGTATCGCCACTGAAATCGCTCTGCGTCTGCGTGGCAAGCACAAGGCTGAGTACACTCCTCACGTAGATACCGGTGACTACATCATCGTGATCAACGCCGAGAAAGTAACTGTGACCGGTAACAAGGCTGCAGGCAAGACGTACTACTCGCACTCAGGCTTCCCAGGTGGCATCAAGCAAATCAGCTTCGAGAAGCTGCAAGCTCACAAGCCAGAAATGATCATCGAGAAAGCAGTCAAGGGTATGTTGCCAAAAGGCCCTCTGGGTCGTGCCATGTTCCGTAAGCTGAAAGTTTACGCTGGCGCAGAGCACAACCACGCTGCACAACAACCTCAAGTTCTTGATATCTAAACGGGATTAAGCAAATGGCTGCAACTCAGTACTACGGCACTGGCCGTCGCAAAACTTCAACTGCTCGCGTATTCGCTAAAGCAGGTAGTGGCAACATCGTTGTTAACCAACGTCCTCTGGATGTTTACTTTGGTCGTGAAACCGCTCGTATGGTTGTTCGTCAACCTCTTGAGCTGGTTGAAATGACTGAAAAGCTGGACATCTATGTAACTGTTAAGGGCGGTGGTATCACTGGCCAAGCCGGCGCTATCCGTCACGGTATCACCCGTGCTCTGATGGAGCTGGACGAAGCTCTGCGTCCTACTTTACGTTCTGCTGGTTATGTAACCCGCGATGCTCGTAAGGTTGAGCGTAAGAAAGTTGGTCTGCGTAAAGCACGTCGTAAGCCACAGTTCTCCAAGCGTTAATATCGCTTTCGAGATACCAAAAACCCAGCGTACGCTGGGTTTTTTTATGGCTGAGATTTATCCCTGGCAGCCCTGTATACTCAGGGTTGTTGTGGCAGGTTTAAATGGGGTGAAACATGAGTTGGCAACTACTGTTGATGGCCTTGGGTTTGGTATTGATCCTGGAAGGGGTGGGGCCCTTGTTATTCCCCAACCGCTGGCGTCGTTACCTGTTGGAAGTGGCTTCCCAACCGACAGCTATCATGCAACGCCTGGGCGGCGTCCTGGTTGTTGCAGGAATTGTCATATTGATTATTTTTTCATAAATACTTGCCCCTTCCATGCCAATATCTGTTAGAATCCTGCTTTAACCGCAACCTTGCAGCAAACAATGGGCAAAAATGTAGTTGTTCTCGGCACTCAATGGGGTGACGAGGGAAAAGGTAAGATTGTCGACCTTCTGACCGAACAGGCAAAATTCGTAGTCCGTTACCAAGGTGGCCACAACGCTGGTCATACTCTGGTTATCGATGGTGAAAAAACCGTTCTTCATCTGATCCCCTCAGGCATTCTGCGCGATAACGTCAAGTGCATTATCGGCAACGGCGTGGTTTTGGCGCCCGATGCTCTGATGAAAGAGATCGGCATGCTGAAAGAGAAAGGTATTCCGGTAGAGGAACGCCTGCTGATCTCTGAAGCTTGTCCTCTGATCCTTCCTTTCCACTGTGCGCTGGATATTGCTCGCGAAAAAGCGCGTGGCAACAAGGCTATCGGTACTACAGGGCGCGGCATCGGCCCGGCTTATGAAGATAAAATTTCCCGTCGCGGCTTGCGCGTAGGGGATCTCTTCAATCCACAACTGTTTGCCGAGAAGCTGAAAGAAGTGATGACCTATCACAACTTTATGCTGACCGAATACTATAAGTGCGAAGCCGTTGATTACCAGAAGACTCTGGATGACGCGCTGGCACTGGCAGACTACCTGAAAGGTCTGTGTGTGGA
Source organism: Shewanella sp. K8 (assembly GCF_028823715.1). NCBI lineage: Bacteria > Pseudomonadati > Pseudomonadota > Gammaproteobacteria > Alteromonadales > Shewanellaceae > Shewanella > Shewanella sp. K8. The sequence goes on along the minus strand of NZ_JAPEHY010000019.1, from coordinate 45,483 downwards.
TGTCACCGAATTGCTGGATCAAGCCCGCAAGAATGGCGACAACATACTGTTTGAAGGCGCTCAGGGCACCTTGCTGGATATCGACCACGGTACTTATCCATTTGTAACCTCTTCCAACACTACCGCAGGTGGTGTGGCAACAGGTTCAGGATTCGGCCCACGTCACCTGGACTATGTCTGCGGTATCATCAAGGCTTATACCACTCGTGTGGGTGCCGGCCCATTCCCGACTGAACTGGAATGTGAAATCGGCGATCACCTGGGAACCAAGGGCCAGGAATTTGGTGCGACAACCGGTCGTAAGCGTCGTCCGGGTTGGTTGGACATAGTGGCTATGCGCCGCGCGGTTCAGATCAACAGCATCAGTGGTTTCTGCCTGACCAAGCTCGACGTTTTGGACGGCTTGAAAGAAGTGAAGCTCTGCGTAGGCTATCAGCACCCAGACGGTACTGTGTCCAATGTGACTCCGCTGGCGGCCGAAGGCTACGAGCACGTTACTCCTGTGTATGAGACTATGCCTGGCTGGAGTGAAAACACCTTTGGTGCCACTTCTCTGGAGCAACTGCCGCAGGCAGCAATCAACTATATCAAGCGGATTGAAGAACTGCTGGAAACACCTGTCGATATCATATCAACCGGGCCTGACCGGAATGAGACCATGATTCTGGTGAATCCATTCAGTTAAGTAAAAAGGCCGCCTAAGCGGCCTTTTTCGTTTATGGGGCTTACACTGTTTGCCCTTAAGAATTGGGTTATACTGCCGATGAAAAGACAGTCTATTTGTCATCAGGACAGCTTATGTTGCGTATAGCCCTATTACTCTTGTTAGTAACCAGTGCCAATGTGTTGGCCGAAGAAACCAAGGCCGTGGATATCTACAGCCAGGAAGAACTGCTGGAGCTTATTCGCAGCAAGCAATACCTGACCCGGGTCAAAGCCGATGACTGTCAGCTGGTGCAGGATATTGAGGCGCGCGCCGAAGTGCTCAAGCAGCCGTTGTACCAGTACCTCTGGGGTGAGATGCTTAATTTCGGCATCTGCGTCAAGGCCAATCCGCCCAGAGGAATATCGCTGCTCAGGGATGCCGCCGAGCAGGGCAGTGCCGAAGCCATGGTGCGCATTGCCGAGTATTATAAAGATGGCAAGTTTGTACTGCAGGACAAAGAACGTTCGGTGCAGTACCTGTTACCCGCTGCCGCCAACGGTGACCTGCCGGCCAGAATGATGCTGGTCGAACTGTTTGCCAAGGGTTATGGCAGCCCAAGGGATTATGTCTTGGGGTATCACTGGCTCTACAACCAGGTGTTCAGCGATGAACAGACCCAGCAAGACGCCAAAAGATTATTGCAGCTGTTAGCGGCTAAAATGCCCGCCAGTCAGGTGGAGAAGGCCAAAAAGGAACATCTGCAAAGCCGTTAATTAGCTTGTCGCACTGGATGCGACAACGAAAAAATTGGAAATTGAATGATAAAAGATCCTCATTTTGAGCGAGAACAAGATAAGTACGACAACCCCATCCCCAGCCGGGAATTTATATTGGAATATCTGCGCTCGCAGACCTCTCCCCTGAATCGTGAGCGGATCGCCACGGCCCTCAACATCTCCGACGAAGAACAACTCGAGGCGCTGCGGCGTCGGCTGCGTGCCATGGAGCGCGATGGTCAGCTGGTATTTACCCGCGGCCAGTGTTATGGCCTGCCGGAGCGGATGGACTTGATCCAGGGCACTGTGCTGGGCCACAGAGATGGCTATGGCTTCTTCCGTCCAGATGAAGGCGGTGATGACCTGTTTATCAACCATGGCGACATGCTCAGATACTTCCATGGCGACAAGGTGTTGGCGCAAAAGGCCGGAGTCGATCGCAAGGGGCGCCGCGAAGCTCGCATAGTGCGCTTGGTCGCCGAGCGAACCGCCGCTCTGGTGGGGCGTTTCCATGTCGATTGTGGCATGGCCTTTGTTATTGCCGATGATAAGCGTATTACCCAGGAAATATTGATAGACAACGCTGATCGCAACGGCGCCCGTCAGGGCGATGTCGTGGTGGTGGAACTCACCCGCAGGCCGGGGCGCTATGTCAAAGCCGCCGGTAAGGTGGTTGAGGTGCTGGGTAAAGAGATGGCACCGGGCATGGAGATAGAAATTGCCCTGCGCAACTATGATCTGCCCCATACCTGGTCTGCCGCCATCGAAAAGAAACTGCGCAAAATATCCGATGAAGTGCAGGAAGAGGACAAGGTAGGTCGGGTCGACCTGCGGCAACTGCCCTTGGTCACCATAGACGGTGAAGATGCCCGCGACTTTGACGATGCTGTCTATGCCGAGCGCAAGCGCAGCGGCGGTTGGCGCCTGTGGGTGGCCATTGCCGATGTCAGCTATTATGTGCGTACTCAATCGGCGCTGGATCAAGAGGCCCGTGCCCGAGGCAACTCTGTGTACTTCCCGTCACAGGTGATCCCCATGTTGCCGGAAAAGCTCTCCAACGGCCTGTGTTCCCTGAACCCGGGAGTTGACCGCCTCTGTATGGTGGCCGAGATGACAGTGTCGGAGGCGGGTAAGTTATCCGGCTACAAGTTCTATCCGGCGGTGATGCATTCCCACGCCCGTTTCACCTATACCCAGGTGGCGGCCATGCTGGAAGGCGAAGAAGGCCTGGAAGAGCATAAGCCTTTACTGCCGCATCTCAAGGTGTTGCAGGAGCTGTATCTGGCGCTCGATAGCCAGCGGGCCAACCGTGGCGCCATCGCCTTTGAGACACTGGAAACCCAGTTCATCTTCAATGAGCAGCGCAAGATAGACAAGATAGTACCCAGAGCCCGTAACCAGGCGCACAAGATCATCGAAGAGTGTATGATCCTCGCCAACGTGGCGGCGGCCAAGTTTGTCAAAAAGCACAAGGGTGAAGTCCTCTATCGGGTGCATGAAGCGCCATCCGAGCAGAAGCTGACTCAGTTCAAGGAGTTTCTGGCTGAGCGGGGGCTCTCCATGGGTGGCGGTCTCGAACCCGAACCCAGTGACTACCAGGCTCTGATGGAAAAAGTCCAGGGGCGCGCCGATGCCGAACTCATTCAGGTGATGTTGCTACGCTCCATGCGCCAGGCGACTTACACACCGGACAATGAAGGCCACTTTGGTCTGGCGCTGGAGGAGTATGCTCACTTTACTTCGCCGATTCGCCGTTATCCTGACTTGGTGTTGCACAGGGTGATCCGTTACCTGCTCGCCAAGGAGCGCGGTGAAGCGAGCGACAAGTGGACCCCGGACGGCGGCTATCACTATCAGCTCGATGAGCTGGATCAGCTTGGCGAAGAGTGTTCCAACACCGAGCGCCGCGCCGATGAAGCCACCCGTGACGTCTCCGACTGGCTCAAGTGTGAGTTTATGCAGGACCATGTGGGTGACACCTTCGATGCTGTGGTGGCTTCTGTCACCAGCTTCGGGCTGTTTGTGCGCCTCAATGATTTGTTTATCGACGGCTTGGTGCATATCTCTACCCTGGGCAGCGACTACTTCCAGTATGATCCCATGCGCCAGCGCCTGATAGGTGAGCACTCAGGGCAGATCTACCAGATTGGCGATGCTGTGACGGTTAAAGTCGCCTCGGTCAATCTGGACGACAGACAGATAGACTTGCTGATGGTGGACGAAGAGGGACGCAGCCAGCGCCGTAAAGGCCGCAGCAAGAGTAAGCCGCTGACCGCACGGGAAAGGGTCAATATTGAAGGAGCCCGCCGCTCGGCCAAGGCACAGAAGCCGGCAGGTAAAGGGAGCGCCAAGTCTAAGTCCACAGGCGCATCCGCCAAGAGCAAATCAACCAAGGCTGCCGGCAACGCCGGGGCGAAAAAGCCCAAGGCAGCCAAACGAGTCAAGAGAAAGAAGTAAATGAAAAAACAGGAACTGGTGTTTGGCATTCACGCGGTCGAGTCTTTGCTGAAACACGCTCCGGAGCGGGTACTGGAAATGTGGCTGCTCAGTGGTCGTCAGGATGACAGGGTCAAGCCCTTGTTGGAGATGGCGGCTCAGTGGGGCATTCGCGCCCAGCAGGCATCCCGCAAGACACTGGATGACAAGGCCGAAAGTACTCAGCATCAGGGGATCATCATCCGGGTGCGTCCGGCCAAGGTCTTGACCGAAAACGATCTGGAAGCCTTATTAGACAAGACGGACTCGCCATTTTTGTTGATCCTGGATGGTGTCACAGATCCCCACAATCTGGGGGCCTGTCTGCGAAATGCCGATGCGGCCGGGGTTCACGGCGTCATAGTGCCCAAAGACAACTCAGTGGGGCTGACGCCGACCGTCAGCAAGGTGGCTTGCGGCGCGGCCGAGACAGTGCCGCTGTTTCAGGTGACCAACCTGGCGCGTACCATGAAGCGTTTGCAGGAAAGGGGCGTGTGGATTGCCGGCACCGCAGGCGAGGCAGACAGCACCCTGTATCAGGCTGACCTCAAGGGGGCTCTGGCCATTGCCATGGGCGCCGAAGGCAAGGGGCTGAGACGCCTGAGCCGCGAAAGTTGCGACACCCTGATCTCTATTCCTATGGCGGGCAGTGTCTCCAGTCTGAACGTGTCGGTGGCAACAGGTATCTGCCTGTTCGAAGCTGTGCGTCAGCGTCTCTAACTGCCGAATATGGCAGCCTCTCTTGAGAATACGGGCCATGAACTGTATAGCAGTGCCGGCCCGTATCTCATGCAACTGCAACAAGGCTATCTGGGTGAAATCTATGGCATGGCGTTCTTCGAGCGCCTCGGCCGGGATTATCATTCTCAGGTAACCGAGAGCCAGTTAACAGAAATCCACTTAACTGAAAGCCGGTTAACAGAAAGCCACTTAATAGAAAGCCAAGCCGTGTTTTCTCTACTGTTCAAGGTGGAGCAATATACTGCCAAGGCTTTGCTGAAACTGCTGCCTGAGCTGGCGAGTCTGGATGAGGCGTTGTTGGAGCAAGTGCGCATGCAGGCGCAGAAAGAGGTGGACAGTTGGCTTAAGCTTCCCTGGCATAAACTGCTTGCTGCGCTGCTTCTCTGGGTCGAACCTTACCAGCAAAAATATGCCAAGTGGGCAGATTACGCCCAGAGCAACTCTGAGTACGGCGCAGCCTTTCGTCTGTTGGAGCGGCATGAAACCGCCATCTATCTCTATCTGCAAGCGCTTGAGCGCGGTGAAAAGCGCGCAGCGTTAATCCTGGAGCGTTTTCTTGGAGCTCTTTAGTTGAAAGAGCTCTTCAAGCGCGGGAATTACTGGAAGGTATAGAGCAGGTTGAAGGTGGTGATGGTATCTGTCTGTTTACTGCCTTCCGGCACCACTTCTGTATATTTGACGTTGAAGCCTATCTTAAAGGCCCAGTCCTGAAACAGGGTGTTTTTATAGCCCATGTCCAGTGCCAGAGTATTGTTATTTTCGCCCACCTCGGCGGTCAGGTCGGCAGTGAAGCTGGTGTACTCGTGGATCTTCTGTTCAAACTTGGCCGCGGTCCGTAGGATCACATCTTTCTCGGCCACAGGATCCGGCGCCGCGTCAGTTTCTATCGGCATGTTGTATCGGTAACCCGGGCCGACTTCGAGACTCAACTTGGTACGGCGGGTGCTGATGGCATCGAAACCATAACCGCTGGAAACCGTGTAGATCTCTGTGTAGGAACCGAACTTGTCCCAGATGAATTCACCGCGGCCAAAGATATAGCCGCCGTTGAGTTTGTAGTTGGACTGCAGCTGCAGATCGTATTTTTCGGCAGTGGTTTTTTCAGAGTCAGAGGCGAAATAGGCCTTGAGGGTTCCTTCCTGTTTGGCGTTTTCCGTGTCGTAAACCAACTTGGTACGACCGTTGAAACTGCTTGAGTCTGTGTTACCTGTGTTGAGCTGAAAGCCGGCCTCAATCTCAGCGGTGAAGTCGCTTGGAGGCTCGCGATAATCCGGAGGCACCAAGGCCCACGCCGAAGTCGGTAGCGCAAACAATAACGCCAATACAGAGGATCTTGTCATTATTCTTATGTCTTTTGCTGTGACTGCCATAAATTTAGCGTCACATAATACCTGCTCATGGGGCCGAGGCAAAGTTATTGCTTGAGTTTACCGCGGCCTTTATGTACTATTTCGCGCCTAATTCAGTCACATTAATTTTCGTTCCTTGCCTCAATTTGGTCTGACTGAGCCAACAACGAGGCTAGATAACCGTAAGGAGCACTAAATGCGTCATTACGAAATCGTATTTATGGTTCACCCTGATCAGAGTGAACAAGTACCAGGTATGATTGAGCGCTACACAGGTGTTATCACCGAAGCTGGCGGTCAAATCCATCGTTTGGAAGACTGGGGTCGTCGCCAACTGGCTTACCCAATCCAGGATCTGCACAAGGCTCACTATGTTCTGATGAACGTTGAGACCACTGCAGAGTCTGTTGAAGAGCTGGAAACTGCTTTCCGTTTCAACGACGCCGTTCTGCGTAGCCTGGTGATGCGCACTAAAGCTGCCATCACTGAAGCATCTCCAATGGCCAAAGCTAAAGACGAGCGCGATTCACGTCGCAGCGCCGTTAGCGAAAAAGCTGCTGAAGAAACCCAAGAAAACGCTGAAGCAAGCGCTGAGTAAGTTTTTCTGTGACCACCAATCACTTGGTGTTGTCCGGTACCGTCATTCGGTCCAGACACTTTGATAGCCCGGCTGGAATACCTCACACGGTACTTCAACTGGAACACAGGTCGCAGCGTTTCGAGGCCGATTTGCCCAGAAACGTCTACTGCCAACTTCAAGTGATATTGAGTGGTGAACGCTTCAAGAGCGTAGCAGACAAGCTGAAAGCGGGTGTGGATATCCAAGTCAGTGGTTTTCTGGCTCTACAACAGAGTCGCAATGGCCAAAGCCGACTGGTGTTACACGCCGAAAATGTCGAATTGAAAAATTAGGAGACTGTCAAATGGCACGTTATTTCCGTCGTCGTAAGTTCTGCCGTTTCACTGCTGAAGGTGTTACGGAGATCGATTACAAAGATATCGCTACTCTGAAAAACTACATCACAGAAAGCGGTAAGATTGTTCCAAGCCGTATCACTGGTACTTCTGCCAAGTATCAGCGTCAACTGGCTCGCGCTATCAAGCGTGCTCGTTATCTGTCACTGCTGCCATACACTGATCTGCATCAGTAATCGGCACTGTTCTAGCTAGAGGAATTGATAATGAACGTTATTCTGCTTGATAAAATCGCAAACCTGGGCAACCTGGGTGACCAGGTATCAGTTAAGGCCGGTTACGCTCGTAACTACCTGCTGCCAAAAGGCAAAGCTGTTGTTGCCAACGCTGAGAACGTAAAAGTTTTCGAAGCTCGTCGTGCTGAGCTGGAAGCCAAGCTGGCTGCCGACCTGGCCGCTGCCACTGTTCGTGCAGAGCAGATCTCTGCTCTGGAAGCGGTTGTTATCGCTTCTAAAGCCGGTGACGAAGGCAAGCTGTTCGGTTCTATCGGTACCCGTGACATCGCTGACGCAGTAACTGCTGCCGGCGTTGAACTGGCCAAAGCCGAAGTACGTCTGCCACTGGGCGCTCTGCGCACTACTGGCGACTTCGAAGTTGAAGTTCAGCTGCACACTGAAGTAAAAGCGGTAGTTAAAGTAACTGTTGTTGCTGAAGCTTAATCCCGGCTTTTACTAGAAGAAACACCGCCTTCGGGCGGTGTTTTTTTATGCCTGTTTGCTGGCCGGGGACGACGGGGTTCCCTTTAATTCTCCCGTCTGCGGATGCCAAACTTAAGCACGCTGTCACTTACCCACAGTTACTGTGGCTATCTCTGGCAGAATCGCTGCTGACTTGATTGCCTATAACTACAGAAACACCCGCCGGGGCGGGTGTTTTCTGGGTTATTGCAGATTAGTGGCTATCAGTTGCGCACCAGTTCCAACTCTTTGAGCAGGTTGTCGGCATGATCCACTTCATCCATCATCCACAAAATGTAGCGGATATCCACGTGCACGGCGCGGGTGATGGTGGGGTTGAAGTACCAATCTTTGGTGATGGCTTCATAGGTGGAGTCAAAGTTGAGGCCAACCAGCTCGCCCTTGCCGTTAAACACAGGGGAGCCTGAGTTACCACCTGTGGTATCCACGCTGGAGAGAAAGTTAACCGGTACAGAGTTGAACTCGGCCGGGTTATCCAGACAGGAGAACAGGCGGCACAACCAGCTGCGGGGATCCTGATACAAGTGCTGCACCTTATGCTCGCCCAGTCGTCCCTGCTTGATGGCATCCAGCAGCTTCTGCGGTGCATTGTAGGGCTCGACACCTGTGTGCTTGGCGACTATGCCTTCCAGCTTGGTAAAGGGTTGCTTGTAGAGCGCATCACGGGACTGATAGCCATCGACCATACCATAGCTGATCCTTAAGGTGCCGTTGGCATCCGGATAGACAGGCTTACCCATGGCCTTGTTATAGGCAATGATCGCCTTCATGTAGGCGGGGCGGGCGATGGACAGCTTACCGGCCAGTTCCTTGTCGGCTTTTTCCTGCGCCATATTGGTATCGTACAGGGATACTGCCATGCGAATGAAGGGATCGCTGCTGCTCTCAAAGGCTTCCGGCTTGGCCTGCATCCAGTCGAGGCGTTTCTCTTGGTCGGTCAACTCGGTCAGGGCATACATGCCTTCGAGCTTGTCGCCCAGACTGATACCTTGCTCGGGTGTCAGCAACTGATCCATCACGGCGACCCGGTTATCCTGCGCCAGGTAGGCGTCGATATCCATTTGCCATAGTGTTTTGTCGACGCTGATATCGAAGCTGGAGTCAAGTCGCTTGAGACGGGCGGCGAACATCTTCATGTCACGCTCTTGATAACCCGCTTCGCGCTCGGCATCCGGTTTTTGGTTTTCTTTGGCCAGGCGATAAAGCTGCTTGGCGGCGCCGAGCAGGGCACTGGATTGAGCGTTGTCAAAATAGTAGCTCTGCTGATACTTGTGCTGTTGCTCGGTCAGCAGTTGTTCGAGCTCACTCAGTTGTGCCGTCAGCGGCTGTGCGTCTTTATCTTTGGCCAGCCAGTCGCGGAAGGCATTTTCCTCGACCTGCTTGATAGCGGCAATATCTGTGGCGTGGAAGCCATCCAACAAGCCGTTGAGTTTTTTCATCCGGTTGGCCATGCCGGCCAGAGTACCGGCATACTTGATGGCGATATCCTTGTCGGAAGCGCCCATGCCCTCAATGGTGTCGATTCTGGCCTGATAGCGGGCGGCTTGAGTCGGGTAGAGCCAGTCGCTGGCGAATCTCAACTCTGAGGTCAGGCGGTAGCGGCTGGTTGAACCCGGGTAACCGGCCACAAACACGCCGTCACCGGCCTTAACGCCATCGGCATTGACCTTGAGGAAGCTCTTGGGCTGATAAGGCACGTTATCCTCGGCATAGGCCGCAGGCTTGCCATCCTTGCCGACATAGGCCCTGAGGAAGGTAAAGTCGCCGCTGTGGCGAGGGTATTCATAGTTATCTATGTCGCCACCGTAACCGCCAACACTCTCGGGTGGCGCATAAACCAGGCGCACATCGCGAATAATCAGCTGTTTGATCAGGTAGTATTCAAGTCCATTATGGAAACTACGTACTGAGCAACGGTAGTTGTCGTCGGCTTCACACTCTTTGACCAGCGCCTTGCTGTTGGCCTGGATGGCTTCATAACGCGCCAGTGGCTCGGTCGGCAGATTGGCCGTTATCTTATCTGTGACATCTGTGACCGCTTCGGTGACATAGAGGCGCTCGTTGGGGCCGGCCGAAGGCTCCAGGCGTTGTTCTTTGGCCAAAAAGCCGTCGGCCAGATAGTTGTGTTCTTTGGTGCTGTTGTATTGAATACCCCGATAGGCACAGTGATGATTGGTGACAACCAATCCTTGGGGTGAGACGAAACTGGCGGTACAATAGCCGAGGCCCACCACGGCGTTCATGGGATACTTTCCGAGATCGGCCAGTTGCTCTGCCGGGATGGCGATGCCGCGCTCACTGAGCTTGTCGGCAATAGAGGGCATTTGGTAAGGTTGCCACTGCCCTTCATCGGCTATGGCGAGGCCAGAGGTCAGCGCCAAGGCTGCAGCCAATGCATTGCGCATGTTCATTCCTTATTTATTGTTAGTGTCCGTTTGGATATGAAAAACAGGTTATTGTAGGTGTAAAATTCCTGTTCTGATTGAACCGGGTTTTATATCACATTTTGCCTGATTGTTGGAGAGTTGGAGATTTATGCAACAGCAAGGTGCCTTTAAGGCCAAAGACAAGCGAAGAGACGTCCAGGTTGACGCGCTCAAGCTGCCCCCCCATTCCATTGAGGCGGAACAATCCGTGCTCGGGGGACTGATGCTGGATGCAGAGGCTTGGGACAAGGTGTCCGAGGCCGTGGTCAGAGAAGACTTTTACTCCCGTTCCCACAGGCTGATTTTCGGTGCCATGCAAAAGCTGGTAGAAAACGGCCAACCCATAGATTTGATTACGGTTTCAGAACAACTGGAACTGACTGACGAGCTGGAAGATGCCGGTGGTTTTACCTATCTGGGTGAAATCGCCAAGAATACCCCCAGCGCCGGTAACATTCTCTCCTACGCCGAAATCGTGCGCGAGCGTGCCGTGGTGCGGGAGATGATCCGGGTAGCACATGAGATTGCCGATGCCGGTTACAACCCTGAGGGGCGGGACTCAGGCGCCTTGCTGGACTTGGCCGAAACCAAGGTGTTCAAGATAGCCGAGCAGCGCGCCAACGCCAACGAGGGCCCGGAGGGGATCAAGACCATCCTCGAAAAAACCGTCGACAAGATTGAGCAGCTGTACAACAACCCGCACAACGGTGTGACCGGGGTATCCAGCGGCTTCTCCGATCTGGATAAGATGACTGCAGGTTTCCAGTCCGGTGACCTGATCATTGTCGCGGCCCGTCCTTCCATGGGTAAGACCACCTTTGCGATGAACCTGTGTGAATACGCGGCGCTCAATGAAAACAAGCCGGTGCTTATTTTCAGTCTAGAGATGCCCTCGGAACAGATCATGATGCGTATGCTGGCGTCGCTTGGCCGGGTGGATCAGACCAAGATACGTACCGGCCAACTGGATGATGATGATTGGGCGCGGGTGTCCTCTACCATGGGGATCATGCTCGAGCAGGGCAAGATGTATATCGATGACAGCTCGGGCCTGACGCCGACCGAAGTGCGCAGCAGGGCCAGGCGTATCGCCCGGGAATACGGCGGTCTGTCTATGATCATGGTCGACTATCTGCAGCTGATGCAGGTGCCGGCGCTGGCCGATAACCGGACCCTGGAAATTGCTGAAATCTCACGCTCGCTCAAGGCCTTGGCCAAGGAGCTGGAGATCCCGGTGATCGCTCTGTCGCAGCTGAACCGCTCATTGGAGCAAAGGGCCGATAAGCGCCCGGTAAACTCTGACTTGCGTGAATCCGGCTCTATCGAGCAGGATGCGGACCTTATCATGTTTATTTATCGTGACGAGGTGTATAACGACGATTCGCCCGATAAAGGCACGGCAGAGATCATCATAGGTAAGCAACGTAACGGCCCCATCGGCCGGGTCAGGCTGACTTTCCAGGGGATGTTCTCCCGCTTTGACAATTACGCCGGTCCGCAATTTGAAGAGGACTAAACCTCTGCGGACGGTTTTCCCGGCGCGGCCAGAGAGCGCGCCATCCAATCCAAGATCGAAGGTAAGCTTTGAAACCCTTTCCCAGAGCAGAGATTAGCAGCCGGGCGCTGCAACATAATCTGGCCAGGCTGCGTGAGATCGCACCCGCCAGCAAAGTTATTGCTGTCGTCAAGGCCAACGGCTATGGCCACGGCTCGCTGAACGTGGCCAAGAGCCTGAGCAGTGCCGACGGCTTCGGTCTGGCGCGGCTCGAAGAAGCGTTGGAGCTCAGGGCCGGTGGTGTAACGGCCAAGCTGTTGTTGCTAGAAGGTTTTTTTCGCAGTACTGAGTTGCCTCTGCTGGTTGAGCATGACATAGACACTGTGGTGCATCATAAGTCGCAGTTGCAGATGCTGGAGCAGGCCAAGCTGGATAAGCCGGTAACTGTGTGGCTCAAGGTCGACAGCGGCATGCACAGATTGGGTTTTCGCAGCGACGAGTTTAGCGAGGTGTATCAGCGGCTGCTGGATTGCCCGCAAGTGGCCAAGCCCATCAATTTGATGACCCATTTCGCCTGCGCCGATGAGCCGGACAATGACTATACCCGCAAGCAGTTGGAGCATTTCAATCAGCTCACCGCCGGGTTGGATGGCGACCGCAGTCTGGCCAACTCGGCCGGTGCCCTCTATTGGCCCAGCAGCCAGCAAAGCTGGATTCGCCCGGGTATCGCCCTCTATGGGGTGTCGCCTGTTGTCGGTGACAGAGGCGCCAACCACGAATTGCAACCGGCCATGAGTCTGGTGTCACAGTTGATAGCCGTGCGCGAGCACAAGGCCGGAGAGAGCGTGGGCTACGGGAGTTTTTGGCGCTCATCAAGGGATACCCGTCTCGGCGTGGTGGCCATAGGTTATGGTGATGGTTATCCACGCAATGCCCCCGAGGGCACGCCTGTGCTGATCAATGGTCGCCGGGCACCTGTGGTTGGCAGGGTGTCCATGGATATGCTGACCGTGGATCTGGGGCCGGATGCCCGGGATGCGGTTGGTGATGATGCCCTCTTGTGGGGCCCGGCATTACCGGTGGAAGAGGTGGCGGCTCATATCGAAACCGTGGCCTATGAACTGGTGACCAAGCTAACTCCCAGAGTGGCCGTCTGCCTCGATTGAGTGAGTCATGCCATTGAGTTGGCAAACAATAAAGGGCGCCTGGGCGCCCTTTGTCATTACTGATTCTCGAAGCAGATCTCTATGTAAGCCGAGCCCTTGGGTGCGACAAAAGGCATGATGATCTTCTGGCCCTGGGCCTGATGGGAAATCTTGTGACCTATGCCGGAAACCACTACAGGGGTGGCCATTTCAAACTCATAGCCCTTGTCCGACAGCAGATTTTTGGCGCCGCCGGTCACCATGTTGGTGATTTCCCCCACCAGATCTGTCACTTCTTCATTGATATTGCCGGGATTCTCTCCCAGCATATTTTGCATTATCTCCAGGATCAGCCCTTGTTCAAAGGTGATCGACAGCGACCCTTTGGTCTGCGGGCCCACCATACCGATAAGCCCGGAGACATCGCCCTTGGCCAGGTTGTCTGTCTTGAGTCTGGGCTTACCCGGGGTCAACTGCATGTTGGCCATGGTGGAAACCACATTGAGAAGTGACTGAAGAAAGGGATTGATAAAAGTGACATTCATGCCGGATTTGTTCCTCTTGCTGCCTAGGGAAGTGCAGATAGCGTAAGGCTAATCCATAAGCGGTTTCACTCCCGCCCACTGGATCACACTCTTATTAGCTTAGAACAATGGCTTGGGCTCTGTGGCGATTTCTTGCCCGGAAAAACTGTGCCCGGCATAAAAACCGGGCACAGAGCGAGCTTCAGGAGACTTTTTCGATTTTCGCCGGTAGCCCCTGGCGGGCCGAGGCGCCGCTGGCCCAATCCACCAGAGGGTAGGAACCCGAACGGCTGGGATCCAGCACAGCGAGATCGTTGAGGTTAACCCCGGCGCGGATCAGCGGATTGGCAGCAACCTGCTTGCCATCTATGCTGAATGCCCGCGCGCCGAGCTCCTTGTGGCCAAAGCCGTGTTCGATGGCGATGCACTCCGGGTGCACGCCGGCGACGCACTCCACCAGTGCCAGCACACTGCCGTTGGGGGTGCTGATTTTCACTGTATCCCCTGTGGTTATCCCCAATCTTTGGGCCGTGTCTTTATTGATCCGCACCGGATTATTGGGGTGCACTTGCCTGAGTCTGTCAGAGCCGATACTCATGGAGCTCATGGTGTGTGACTTGTAGCTCGACAGCAACATGGGCCAGGACAGGCGGTCGAAGGCTTGCCTGAGTTCTGTGCCATCGGCCAGACGTTGACCATAGCTGCGCGGACAGCCACTGAGAAACTCGCCGCTCTGGGAGTGACGGCGACTGCCCACCTGAGGGTTCCATAACATCATCGGCTTGGGCCAGACCTTGGCGGGGTTGCCTTCGGCGTCCCTGGCCTTGTTCATTGATTCGAAACGGCCACCGCGGGCATAGAGATAAGCGACTCTCGATGCTTCCTCTTCGCCGAGACGGGCCTTGAGTTCGGGAATGATCCTGGCAACCCCGGACCAATAGAGATCTTCCTTGCCGATGGCGGGGACTTTCTCTCCCAACCAGGCGACGTTAGCGGCGCCGTAGAGAGAAAAGTCGGCGGCACGGGTCAGCGGGTGGCGTGTGCCATCATGGGCCAGCACCGCATTTTCACCGAAGCCGGGCAAGGCCAGCGCCATGGCAATCCGGGTAAGAAAGCTTTCCATGCACACGGGATCGCCATCCACTGTGTGCTCCACCCTGGGTTTGACTATCGGCCAGCGGCCGGTGGCAATCTTGGTCATGGTGCCCTGCCAGGCCGAGGTCCAGCCCCAGGACTCATAGGTGAGGGTGTCAGGCACTATATAGTCGGACAGTGCCGTGGTTTCGTTGATAAAACTGTCGATACTGATAAACAGCGGCAGCACCTTGGGATCTTTGAGCTTATCGCCTATGGCGGCGCCGAGCCCGGCCTGACCATAGACAGGGTTGCCCATATGGTTGATCCAGGCCTTGAGCGAATAGGGGTAACCGTTGACCGCCGCGGTTAGATGTTCGCTCAACATGGGCGCCGAAATCGGGAACCAGGGTTCCCTGGCCGGGTAGGGCGACTCGCCGGCCTGCTGCTTGCGCTTGTATTCCGAGCTTTTTTCATAGGGGAAACGGGAGCGTGACAGGAATACTCCCTTGGGCTGCACCATGCCGTCAAACTCGGCCAGATTGTAGCGTGGGCCTTTGCCGAAGGGGGGGAAAGTACCGCCCTTGGCCAGCGCGCCGCCCTTTTGGTTGATATTGCCTATCATGGCGTTGAGCATCATGATGGCCCAGGCGGTATAGAAGCCATCACTGCTCATGGTGCCGCCGTGGCTGATCACCGCCGCCTTGCTGCCATGGCTGGTGAACTTGTTGGCCAGGGCCTCAATCTCATCGACCGGCACATCGCATTCGGCGCTGTATTGCGCCAATGTCTTGAGCCGGGCCGATTCGGCCAGCAGGCTGAAACTGCTCTTGCAGGCCAGGCTCTGGCCATTTGGGCCTGTGAGTCTGCGGTCCACTTCGAGCTGCGCCTTGGGGCAGACCTCGGCGGCCATGGGTTCACCGCTGACGGCGTCCAGTACCAGCAAGGGGTCTTCATCACCGAAGGGCTTGCCGCTGAAGGCCAAACCCAATTCGCTGGCGTGCAGATACTGGCCGTATCTCGGATGTGCCTTGTCTGAATGCACCAGGAAACCGGCATTACTGAAACCGCGGAAACCGGCGGCTTTGGCGGCCTTGGCATTGGGAGCACTGAGAAACTCGGCGCTGTAGCGCTGATTGTCGATGATCCAGCGCAGCATGGCCATTGCCAGCGAGGCGTCTGTGGCCGGGCGGATCGGCAACCAGGCATTGTCCTGTGCCGACGCCAGGTTGGAGGTGTTGGGCAACATGGGCGAAACCACAACATAGCTGAAGTTGCGGTTGTTGACCCTGGCATTGGCCAGTTGCCGTGCCTGGCGCTTGAAGGGGTTGCCGGACTGCTGCGGTGAAGTGCCGATGAACAGCAGAAACTCGGCATGATCCCAGTCCGGTTTCAAGTGGGCGTACTTTTTCAGATCGTCCAGCAAGGCGCCGGCACCGGCCCGATAGCTGAAGCCACAGTAAGAGCCGTGGTTGGCAAAGTTACGGGTGCCGAAGCTGTTGAAGGTGAAGCGTTTTATCAGCGTGTCCCGCCCTTCATCCGAGGCGTTGCTGACCAACAGCTGATTGGCCTTGGGGCCGTATTCAGGGTTGGCGGGATCCAAAGGCGTATTGAGATCGCGAATCGCCCTGAGTCCATCCACATGGCCTTCACCAAACAGATCGCCGCCTTCGACAACCTCCTTGAGCAACTGCTCGAAGGCTATGCTCTGCCACTGGCCCGAACCTCTTGGGCCGACCCGTTTCAGGCAGCGTGTTACCCGATAGGGGCTGTCCAATAATTCCAGCATGGCGTTACCGCGGGCGCAGGCGGTGGAACGTCCGGCAAGCCCCTGCTCCTGCCAGGCGCTGGTGGACACCAGGGCATCGCGCACCGGGGTGTCAAAGTCCAGGTGTTCACGGGCCGACAGTGGATGATAAGGATTACCACTGATACGGATAATGCTGTCGGTTTCATTATCGATACGGGCCCGTACCCCGCACTTGGTCCAGCAGCCGAAACACATGGTGTTGGCCAGACGCTGGTTGTCATTGGCGCTCAGTTGGCCACTATTCAGGTCGACCTTGAGCTCAGGTGCCAGCGAGTTGCCATGAATCGCTTCTTGGGTATTTCTGCCCGAGCTGCCATTGACCAGGCCCTTGCCCAACTGGGTCAGGGTGTGGCTGTAGCCTGCAACAAACAGTCCGGTACCACCTGTGATGGCAGCCCCTTTGATAAAACGGCGCTTACTCTTGTCCATTATGCGGCTCCTTTCAGTCCGGTGGCAGACTGACGTATCAGTTCGGAAATCAGGGTGATCAGGGCCAGCCATAGGCCAAAGGTACCCAGGATCCCCAGCAGCCCCTGTGGGCCCCAGGGCAGTTCATAGAAGTAGGTGCCGGCGCCATACTTGGGATCTGTCTGCGCCTGGATGAGCACCAGCCAGCGAAAGCCCCAAGCCAGGTGGATGGCGGCAAAGCTGCCAAACAGCAAGGCCCAGCGGGGCAGATGTCTGAAGGCCAGCAGCAGCGCCAACAAGGCCAGGGTTGCCAGCACCCAGATAGCGGCCAGTTGCCAACTGGGGCTGTCGCCGAGCAGTAATCTGGCTTCATTGGCGCTGTTGCCGCCACTGAGAGCCCAGCCGATAAGCAACAGGGCAAACAGGGCGAAGGAGCCACGCAGCCAGAGCAGCAGCTGTTTGTCGGTCTCCTGCTTATGGCCATTGAACAGGCGGTTGAGCCAAATCAACATGCCACTGCCGGCGGCGAGGGCGCTGGCGGCAAACAGGGGAGGCAGCCAGTAACTGTGCCACAGCGGTCTGGCCTTGATGGCCATGGTTTCCATGCCGGTGTAGAGGGCGATACTCAGGCCGCTGAGCAGGGCAACCCAGGCCAGAGGCTTGAGCCAGGGCTCACCTTGCCAGTTCCCCAGGCGTAACCAGTATCCCAGGCGGCTCCAGCCATCTTTGGGCTGAGTCGGAAGGGAAGGGCGCAGCAAGAGGTAGGCAAAGGCCAGCGCCGCTGCCATAAACAGCGGCAGTAACCAGGCGCCATACCACATCCAGGAATCCGGTCTGAGCTGCATATAGAAGTGCCAGGCGCGGGCGGGTTGGTGCAGATCGGCCAAGAGTGCCACAGGTGCCACTATGGCGGTGCTGAGGATCAGGCTGCCGCAGAGTGTCAGCAGGCGCTTATCTTTGGTGCCGGGGCGGATAATGGTCAGCGCCGCAATCCATACCGCGGAATAGGCCAGTCCCATCATAAAGAAGTATTGCACCGCCCAGGGTAACCAGGTGATGGCGATATCCGGGGTCAAGATCTCTTTAATGTCCATGGTGCAACTCCTCTCCAGTGGCGGTCATCAGGCTGCGAACCGGCGCTTCGCCGCGGATCCTTTCTTCAAATGCGGCTGTCATCCCCAGATAGAATACGCAGGGCGAGGTTTCGGCCGAGGGCTTGAGTACCTTGATCTCGTCTCTGTGCTCGGCCAGCATGCGACTGATTTGGCTGCCGGGATCGTTGAGATCGCCGATGATCCTGGCCTCACCGACACAGGTTTCGACGCAGGCCGGCAACAAGCCCGCCTCCAGCCGATGGGCACAGAAGGTGCACTTGTCGGCGGTGTTGGTGTCATGGTTGATAAAGCGTGCATCATAGGGGCAGGCCTGGACACAGTAACCGCAGCCGACACACCAGTGGCTGTCGACCACCACTATGCCGTCCTGGCGCTGGAATGTGGCGCCTGTGGGGCAAACCGGGATGCAGGGCGGGTTTTCGCAGTGGTTGCAGAGCCTGGGCAGCATCATAAAGGCGCTTTCCTGCCCTTGGGTCACTTCATACTGGTTGACTGTGGTACGAAACTGTCCCAGTGGGGGTTGGTTTTCTATGGTGCAGGCGACAGTACAAGCCTGGCAACCGACGCAGCGGCGCAGATCTATCAGCATGCCATAGCGTTTGCCACTGGTTGCCTGGGGCTTGGAAGTCGATGCCTGGGCGACGGGCAAAAACGCAGCTCCGGCGCTGATGGCGGCGATTTGCCCCAGTAGTTGACGTTTACTCTTGTCCATACAGACTCCTGAGTCTTGCGGTGATTGGAAACCCACCGGGCTCCTGTTGCCTGTATTCTCGGCAACTGGCGCCCTTGGTCTCTATAGTGGTTTTCCACATATCGGGGCCGCTATTGATCCAGCGCAAGAAATTGAGGCTAGAATGGCGGGCAGACTGATGCTGACCCAGCCGCTTGTGGCCGCTACATTTCCTAACCGGAGCCAAAATCAAGAGATGAGAACCCTGTATCTGCTGTGTTATCTGTTTGCGACTGTACTGCTCGGCCATTGGCCGTCAGCTGCGGCAGCGACTGAGCCTTTGCCGCTATCAGGCCCAGCCATAACAACTGGAGCGCTGACCGATAAGGCGGTGGTGGATATAGGTGTGTTGGCTACCCGGGGCTACAGCGACAGCATCAACCGCTGGCAACCCACCATGAATTGGCTCGAGCAGCAGATCCCGGGATATTACTTTCGCCTGCACCCTTTGACGCTGGAGCAGCTGTCGCAGGCGGTGGCCGCCCAGGAGCTGGACTTTGTGATCACCAACCCGGGCCAATCTGTGCTGTTGGCGCGGCAATACTCCTTAAGCTGGCTGGCGACCCTCAAGAGCCGCCTCAATGCCGGTGAGCCGATGCAGGTGGGTTCGGCGCTGGTGGTAAGAAGCGAGTCCAGCCTGCAACATCTGCAAGATCTCAGGCACAAGCGCCTGGGGATAGTCTCGACCCAGGCCTTCGGCGGCTACCTGACCTTGGTGTATGAAGCGCGGCTCAAGCAGATAGACCTGCCAAGCTATGTGGCCGAGATCCAATCTTTGGGATTCCCGCTGGATAATCTGCTCTATCGCCTGCGCGATGGCAGCATAGACGCCGCCGTGGTGCCAGTCTGCCAATTGGAGCAGATGGCGGCGGAGGGGCTTATCGATGCCGGGCACTATCGGGTGCTGGACAACCAGGCGCCGGCAGGGTTTGCCTGCGAGGTGTCGACCCGCCTCTATCCCAACTGGTCCATGGCCAAGACCAGCCGTGCCGGCCAGGGGCTGGCCAAGCAATTGACCCTGGCTTTGTTGGCACTGCCGGAGGACAGTGAGGCGGCCAAAATGTCCGGCTCGCTGGGGTGGACCACGGCGGTTAGTCAACTGGCCATTGATAAGCTGCTCAAGGATCTGGACCTGCACCCATTGCAGGCGCCTTGGTGGCAAAGGGCGCTGCAGTGGCTCAAGGCCCACAGTCATTGGGGCTGGAGCTTGCTGGCGCTGCTGGTGCTGCTCAACGGTTATCACTTCTGGCTCGAATACAGTTTCAGCCGCCGCGGCCGGGAACTGGTCAAGGCCCAACGGCAACTGAGTGAAAACCTCAGTCTGCTGGAACATGCCCAGCGGGCGGCGGTGGCCGGTGAACTGGGCGCCAGCCTGGCCCATGAGCTGAACCAACCTTTGGCGGCCATAGGCAACTATTGCCACGGCGCCAGTGTCAGGCTGCAACAGGGGCAACTGGACAAGTTGCCCCTGGCACTGGAACAGATACAGGCGGAAGTGGGCCGCGCCCACGGTATCATTCAAAGGCTCAGGGGGCTTTTGAAAAAGCGCCCGCCGCAAAAACAGTTGCAGCCGTTCAGCCCCTTGCTGAGCGAGACGCTGACTCTGCTGGGGCATGAACTGGAGAAACAAGCGATCCGCGTCGATTGGCAGATTGTCGGCGAAGAAAGCCCCATGCAACTGGATACGGTCGCCATGCAGCAACTCTTGTTGAATCTGCTTAAGAATGCCATCGAAGCCTTGGCTGAAGAGCCTAAAGCCGAGCGAATTATTGCGCTGCGGCTGGATTATCAATCCCAGCCCGGCAAGCTCTTGCTGGAAGTGCAGGATAATGGCCCTGGGCTTAAACAGGATGGCAAGAGCCTGATGCAGGCCTTTACCAGTACCAAGACAGATGGCCTGGGGCTGGGGCTGGTGATCTGCCGCGAAATCGCCGAGAGCCATGGCGGCAGCATCAGTCTGCTGCAGCCGCCTGAGGGCGGTTGTCTGGTCACAGTGGTGCTGGCTTAAACTCGTTTTGCCAAGGAGAAAGAAAAATGCCGGGACAATTTGCTGCCCAAAACAGTTCACCGACCGATGACAAGCGTCAGTCAGTCTATCTGGTGGATGACGATGATTCGGTGCGGCGTTCGTTGGGATTTATGCTGGAAGGCTATGGTTTTGAGGTGCAGGCCTTTGAAGATGCAGAGCATTTTCTCAAGGCGCAGCTGTTGGATCTGCCCGGCTGCCTGATCCTCGATATGCGTATGCCAGGGCTCAGTGGGGCGCAGCTGCAGCAGCTGCTCAACGAGCATAATAGCCCGCTGGCGGTGATCTTTCTCACCGGTCATGGCGACGTGCCGCTGGCGGTGGATGCGCTTAAATCCGGCGCGGTGGACTTTTTTCAAAAACCTGCCGATGGCGCTCGCCTGGCCGAGGCGGTCACCAAGGCACTGAGTCACTCTGCCGAAATCGCCAAACGCCGAAAGCTGCAAGGTATCTACCAGGCGCTGACTCCGAGGGAGAAAGAGATATTGCATCTCATCGCCAAGGGCTATAAGAACCAGCAAATAGCCGACGAACTCTGCATCGCCATGCGCACAGTGGAGATCCACAGATCCAACCTGATGAAGGGCATGCAGGTGAGCTCACTGGCTGAAATGCTGTTGATTTATGCCGGGATAGAGACAGAGTTTGAGTAACTCGGATCAAAAGTCTTCGGCGGCAACAGAATGACCTTTGATTCGGGTTTATGAGCGGGATTTATCTGCAGCTGTCGTTTTATGGCCGCAGAGGGTAAAATAGCGGCCCATTTTTGCGTACCGGATCTGTTAATGCCAAGCCCTATCGATGCCAACCGCCGTTTTTCCATTGCCCCCATGCTGGATTGGACGGACCGCCACTATCGTTACTTTGCCCGGCTGATGTCGAGCCAGACGCTGCTCTACACTGAGATGGTGACCACAGGCGCGATACTGCATGGCAAGGGCGATTATCTGGCTTATAACCAGGAAGAGCACCCGTTGGCATTGCAACTGGGTGGCTCCAATGTTGAGGATCTGGCCCGCTGCGCCGAAATCGCCCAGCAAAGGGGGTATGACGAAGTTAACCTCAATGTGGGATGCCCTTCGGATAGAGTACAGAACGGCCGCTTTGGCGCTTGTTTGATGGAAGAGCCCGAGCTGGTGGCCCATTGCGTCGATGCCATGCGCCAGAAGGTGGATATCCCGGTGACGGTCAAGACCCGCATCGGCATAGACGACAAAGATTCCTACGAATTTCTTTGTGACTTCATTACCAAGGTGAGTGCCGCCGGCTGCGATACTTTTATCGTTCATGCCCGCAAGGCCTGGTTGCAGGGGCTTAGTCCCAAGGAAAACCGTGAGATCCCGCCATTGGATTATCCCAGGGTGTATCAATTGAAGCAGGACTTTCCCGGCCTGCATATCAGCATCAATGGTGGTATCAAGAGCTTTGAAGAGATGCATACCCATCTGGCCCAGCTGGACGGGGTGATGGTGGGGCGCGAAGCCTACCAAAATCCCTATCTGCTGGCTGAGGTGGATCAGAAGATCTTTGGCCTCGATAGCCAGGTTATGAGTCGCGATCAGGTGGTGGATGCCATGTTGCCCTATGTGGAAGCTCATCTGCAGTCGGGTGGCCGCTTGAATCATATCAGCAGACACATGACAGGCCTGTATCAGGGGATCCCCGGTTCTCGCAGTTGGCGCCGTCATCTAAGCGAGAATGCCCACAAGCCGGGTGCCGGCATCGAAGTGCTGCTTAAGGCTCGTGAAATGATGCACAGCGGAGTTTGACCTTGCTGTAATACCCGAGTGGTGAAAATCGCTATGGTGATAGTGCTTTTTACCAACAGATAGGAAATTGCTGTATTTTTGTGCTGTTACGGTTAGTCATTCTGTGTTAATGATTGGCCGTTTTTATTTTTTATTTCATTTAATATCATACTCTTAATTAAAGTTTTTCCCAGTTGGCACGCCCTTTGAATTAGTCATCTTGACCGCTGACCCGTTCAGCTTAACCAGAAAGGGATGACAAGCATGAAAACTTCCAACCTGACTATTAAATCTTTGCTTCTTGGCGTTGTTTTGGCTTCAGCCAGTGTTTCAGCCCAGGCCGATGTACTGCCTACTCAACCTATCCTCAGTGCTGTTGAACAGAACCTGAGTCAACAGGCCCAGACCATGTTGCTCAGTGCCAAGCGTGAAATGCTGGCCTCCCTGCAACA
This sequence comes from Shewanella sp. K8, assembly GCF_028823715.1. Lineage (NCBI taxonomy): Bacteria > Pseudomonadati > Pseudomonadota > Gammaproteobacteria > Alteromonadales > Shewanellaceae > Shewanella > Shewanella sp. K8. The sequence continues at coordinate 22,870 of NZ_JAPEHY010000019.1, read as the reverse complement.
GGAACTTGAGCGTAGTGTGGCCCAACTGAGCGACGAGATGACTCAAGAAACCCTGAGTCAGATCACCGAATTACCCGTGGAGACCAGTGTTCTGACCCAAGCCAACGATTGAGGTGCCTATGTGGATAAATAGCACCTTGGCACTACTGATGTTTCTGCCGTTGCTTGGCTACACCCTGGTGGCGTTGTTAGCCTGCGGTGCCCGGCAGATACAGTTAGCGAGATAATCGGAGTCAGTTATGTTTGATTTGGAACGTACACTCAAGGGAAATTCTTCCATCGTCTGTGGCCTATGCCGCGATATGGCCGAGCGTTTTGACTGGTCGGTATTCTGGACCCGAATTGTTGCCGCAGTCATCACTCTGATGCACCCATTGCTCGGGTTGACGGCTTACTTTGCCCTGGCACTGTTGTGGCCCAAGTGGGTGAAATGAGTATGTATAACAAGAGTCGAAACAAGCACAGAAGATATAGGTTGCTGTCTCAGTTACTGGTATGGAGCATAGTCGGCGCGCTGATCCTTATGGTCTCTCTGCTCAGCCGCGAGTTTATGTCAGTGGGGATTTGGGGTAGCCCGTTTCTATGGCTGGATGCCGAGAACTGGAGCTGGGTGTTGACCCTGATAACCGCGATGCTGGCATTGGTGTGGGCCGCAATGACTTTCAGTGTGTTGGCTGTGGTGTGCGTACTTTGTGTTGCTGCGGCATTACTGATGTTTATCAGCGGCTTTGCAATGATTTGGCCCGTGCTGGTTTTGGCATTGGCAGTATGGGGAATAGGCAAGTCCAGTCAATGGCAGGACTAGTGTTGCTGCGACTGGCTTGGTGTCAGCCCAGCCGCAGCAACATTGGATTCAGCCTCGATGATTTAACCTTTGTTGAGAAACTGGCGGAAAACCGCTTTGGCTTCATCGCTCTGCAGACGCTGGCCGAAGAGTTCCAACTCCTGATGCATCTGGTGTTGTACCCGGCTCTTGTGTGGCCGCATAAGTTGTCTGGTGAGTTGCAGCGCCTGAGGTGGTTTGGAGGCCAGAGCCTTGGCCTTTTCCAGCGCATAAGGGAAGAGCTCCACCGGACTCAACATGCGGTTGATGAGTTTGAGATCCAGCGCCGTTTCGGCATCGAAACTTTCGCCCAGCAACAGCAGTTCAGAGGCCTTTTGATAGCCGACCAATTCAGGTAGTAGCAGGCTGGAGCCGGCTTCAGGCACCAGTGCCAGGTCGATAAAGGGCAAACGGAACTGGGCTGTGTTATCGGCATAGACAAGGTCACAATGCAGCAGCAGCGTGGTGCCGATTCCGACAGCGGCTCCGCTGACAGCGGCGACCAAGGGCTTTTTCAGCTCCAGCAGGCAAAAGAGAAATCGCACCGCAGGGTGGTTAGGCCCCAGATCCGGCTGCTTGAGAAAATCCGCCACATCATTGCCTGAAGTAAAGCAGTTTTCACTGCCTGTCAGCAGAAAGGCACGGATCTCGTTGTCCGCTTCCCCCTGGATCAGGTATTCTGTAAGCTGCTTATACATATCGAGATCGAGGGCGTTACGTTTATCCGGACGGTTAAAACGTATGATGCGTACACCCTGCTCATCCTGAACCTGAATCGTGCTCATTCGTTGTTTCCTTTGCTGACGAAATGGGTTTTACATGGAGTTTAAGACATAGATGGCGATATTCAAACAACTGTTTAAAGTTATCTTGCTGGCCGGCATCAGTGCCAGCGCCTTCGCCTCGAACATAATGCTCGAACAAGGATATATCCGGGCCATGCCCGCTTCTGTTCCCAATACGGCGGCGTATCTGACACTCAGCAACCATGGCGCGGCGACTGAGCTGGTTTCTGCCAGCACCCCTGTGGCCCGTGAAGCCATGCTGCATACCCTGATTGAGGAAGATGGCCTGGTTAAAATGCGCCATGTGGCGGCTTTCCCGCTGCCTGAGCATGGCCAGTTGACGCTGCAAAGCAGCGGCGATCACATCATGATCATGGGCCTCAAGGCACCGTTGCAGCTGGGGCAAAAAGTGCCTATGACACTCAGTTTTGCCAATGGTGAAACCCTCAATATCGAACTCGAAGTAAAATCCCCCAATGATGCTCCTGCAGCCCAAGAGCATCATCACCATCATTAAGGAGAACCCGGGATGCAAATGACATGGAAAAAAGGTGTCGGTGCAGCGGTCATAGTGTTCGTTATCGCATACGGCATCAGTGTTTGGTGGAGTATTGAACCCGAAGTGTTGACGCCCAAGGTGATGACATCGGAAAAGGGCGAGAAAATCACAGGTTATGCCACTACCAGCGCCTTGATTGAAACCATGGAGACCTTGCTGGATAAGCAAGGAGGCTGGTTGTCCAACGACATGATGCCGCCTTCTGTGATGATGGACAACATGCCGGCGTTTGAGTTCGGCGCCCTGGAACAGGTGCGGGATCTCGCCTTGATCATGCGCAAAGAGTTCAGCCGCTCCCAGTCTCAGTCCACCGCCGACAAAGATCTGCTGGAAGCACACTCCAAGCTGAATATCGAGCATACCAGTTGGCTGGTGCCCAGTGCCGAGAGTGAGTATCGCGATGCTATCAAGCTATTGAAGGTTTACCGGGCGCGGATGATGGATCCCAATAACCCGGATGCCCAGTTTTATGCCCGTGCCGATAACCTCAATGAGTGGTTGAAAGAGGTGCAGAAGCGCTTGGGCAGTATGTCACAGCGTCTGGCCGCCAGTGTTGGTCAGGAGAGGCTGAATACCGATCTGGCCGGCGACAGTGCCGCGCGTCAGTCGACCCCCAACCTGGCGAGCCAGCAGATTAAGACCAGCTGGTGGCAAATAGACGATGTCTTCTATGAATCCAGAGGCTCTGCCTGGGCCTTGCTGAATTTCATGAAGGCAGTAGAGGTCGATTTTGCTGACGTACTGAAGAAAAAGAATGCCGAAGTGAGTCTCAAACAGATCATCCGTGAACTGGAAGCGACTCAGCAAACAGTCTGGAGCCCAATGATCCTCAATGGTTCCGGATTCGGTTTGGTGGCCAACCATTCCTTGGTGATGGCCAACTATGTGTCCCGCGCCAATGCCGCGGTGATTGATTTAACCAACTTGCTTTCACAGGGTTAATTTATGAAAAAGACTTTATTGGCGACAGCCTTGCTGGCTTCTTTGATGGCGACCTCCGCCCAGGCAGCAACAGTCGTAGGCTTTAAGGTAGGCGCCGATTACTGGAAAGGAGATGCCAGCGGTACTTTCGCCGAGAAAGGCCAGCCGCAGCAGGAGTTCAACTATGACTCTTCCGCCCAGTACAGCCTTTGGTTCAGCGTTGAGCACCCTGTGCCACTGCTGCCCAACCTGAAGATCCGCGAAAACCGCCTGAAAGAAGATGGCGCTATGAGCAATGCCAACTTCAGTTTCAACGGCCACACCTTCAGCGGTGATGTGTATGCTACGGCCGACCTGAGCAACACAGACTTTATCCTTTACTATGAGCTACTGGACAATGATCTGGTTTCTCTGGATGTGGGTGGGGCCTACAAGTTGATGGATGGTTCTTTCCGGGTGGCAGACAAGGGGCATCCTGAGCAGCGTGATATCGACAGCGGTGTGGTCATGGGTTATGCCAATGCCGAGGTTGGCCTGCCTTTCTTCGGCTTGTACGCCTTTGCCGATGTGTTGGCCGGTATCAATGAATCCAGTGTCTATGACTACCAAGTAGGTCTGGGCTGGGAGTTTGATGGCGTGGCGCTGGATACCCGGGTACGTGCCGGCTACCGCGACTTTAAATTCGACGTGAACGGCTTCAACGGCATGAGCAGCAATATGCAGTTTGACGGCTTCTTTGCCGGTGTTGAACTGGTGTTCTAATTCCGTTTCAGTCGATTAGCCAATAAAAAACCGCCAGTTGGCGGTTTTTTATTGGCTAAGCTTCAGCTTACTGCTGTGCAGGAGCTGTCAGGCCGTTGTTGATTGAGATGACGTCATCTTCATTCAGGGTGCCTGTGGCTTGTTTCAGTGCCAATATTGACTTGATATAGCCGTAACGGGCGTTGGACAGCTGACGCTTGGAATCATACAGATCCCGGGTACGGTTCAGCACGTCGACTATAGTACGGGTACCCACTTCAAAACCGGCTTGAGTGGCTTTCAATGCACTTTCGGAAGAGAGTACTGATTGCTCATAGGCCTTGATGGAGCTGATAGAAGCACCAACGTTGTTGAAGTTGTTGCGAACATTTTTGACTACCTGGCGGTAAGTCTGTTCCAGCTTCTGGCTGGCTTCAACATAGGCGTATTGCGCCTGTTTCACCTGAGAGCTGACCTTGAAACCTTCAAAGATAGGCACCTTCAGGTTAACCCCAACGGTACCGTTATCGAAGTCAGGTTGGCTCTGGCTGCCGATTTCCTGCTCCAGGCCTTTGGTATAACCTGCGCTCAGGCTCAGAGACGGCATATGGCCGGCTTTATAGAGGCTGATGGTTTCCTGGGCGATATCTTTACCGATACGCTGGGTCAGCAGGTCGACACTGTTGGTCTCGGCCATCTTAAGCCAATCGCCTGGCACTGCCGGGGTTGGGCTGGCCGCAGAGAAGCGGTTGGTATCCAGAATGTCGATGCTCTTGTGATCTATACCTGTGATTTCACGCAGGGCTTCATAGCTGTTGATCAACTGATTCTCTGCCAAAATTTCATCGGCGGTCGCCAGATCATACTGAGCCTGTGCTTCATGAACATCGGTAATGGCTGTCAGACCAACGGCAAAGCGTTGCTTGGTTTGTTCCAACTGACGCTCGATGGCACGCTTCTCGGCGCCTTTGAACTCATAGTTGTCCTTGGCGGCCAACACGTCAAAGTAAGCGGTTGTTACCCGGGTGATCAGTGTCTGCAGGGCAGAGGCGTAGACGGCATCGGCCTGTGATGCGGCTTTCTCCGCCAGGCTCAAACCGACCCAGGCAGAATGATCATAGATGACCTGGTCAAGTTTAATCGCACCTGTCAGGCCGCTGGTGTCGGCACTGGGATCGTTCCAGGCTTTGTCATAACCGACATTGGCACTGATAGTTGGCAGCAGTGGTGCGCGATTCTCTTCAATTTTCTCATACAACTGGTCTCTTTGGGCCTTGGCCTGGAGTACCACTGGATCATTGGTTAATGCCTGCTGATATATCTGAAGTAAATCGTCGGCTTGAACGGCCGGGGCAGAAACTGCGAGCGTTAACGCCGCGCATAAAGTGCGGATCTTGAATTTCATTGGCTGTCCTTATAGACAAACACCCTGTGACGGGCGGTTTCAACTTCGTTAGACTGTTAATGCCTTTGATAAAGGCGGTTTGCGCTTCCCGACGCTTCCCGATACAGCAAAACTTAATGGTTTTGATACTAAAAAATCAACCGTTTTCAAGTCAATTCGGAAGTGTAACAGATTTTATTGGCAAATGGTGCCGGGTGGTTTGAAATTGCACCTTTTATAGCTAAAGCGGAGTGAAAATGGCAGCAGAAAAATTCACCAAAGAGGATGTTCAGGTGCTGGGTCAGCGCACGCTATACCGTGGGTTTTTCCGTATGGAGGAATACCGTTTCCGTCATCGGCTGTTTGCCGGGGGCTGGAGCGATGAAGTGACTCGTGAGGTGTTTGAGCGCGGCCATGCCGTGGTGGTTTTACCCTATGATCCGCGAGAAGACAAAGTGGTGTTGATTGAGCAGGTGCGGTTTCCTGCGCTGGAAACCAGTGAATCTCCTTGGCTGCTGGAGTTGGTGGCGGGTATGATTGCCCCCGACGAAGTGGCCGATGAGGTGGCCAAACGGGAACTTTTGGAAGAAACCGGACTCAATGCCAGTGCAATTTCGGCCGTAAGCAGCTATCTTTCCAGCCCCGGAGGTTGCAGTGAACGCTTCTTCTTCTATTGGGCGGCGGTGGATTCATCCAAGGCCAAAGGGCTGCATGGCTTGGCCGAAGAACATGAAGACATTAAGTTGCATGTGCTTTCCCGCAGTGATGCTTATGCCAAGGTGCTTAGTGGCGAAATCGACAATGCTTCGACCGTGCTCGGACTGCAATGGTTGCAGCTTAACTATCAAAGTTTAATCCAGGCCAATGAACAAGAAAGACAGTGACAAGAAATACCAGCCGGATGTCAGCCGCTTTTTAGCCCTGTGTGGCCGCAACTATGGCCATATTCAGCGCTGGTTGCCGGAGCAAGGTGAAGTGGGTGAAAGCTGGCAGGTAGAAGGTGATTTCGGCTGCCTAGATGTCGAGCTGCTGGAAAATACCCGCTATACCCAGTTGGTCAGTATTTCCCGCCATGTAGGGAAGGGCGGATTGATACCTGTCCCCAAGGTCACTGTGCGGATTTATCATGATGCTAAATTAGCAGAAGTGTTAAGCAGCCGACAGATTTACCAATTGCGGCCAGTGTATGATTATCCGAACTTACGCATGTACCACCGCGATGAAAAGTACCAGGTAAACGCCTTCCTGGAGGAGTTATTGAAAATAGACTGTCAGGCGCGCCTCGTTTGTCAGTCCTGAGATTGGGTAATCAAAGTGCTGAAAGAGGCAATCACATACAGTATTCCTGAGGACAAGAGTGTTCGTTTGGTGCAGATCACAGATCCTCACCTGTTTGCCGATCCTGAAGGACAGCTTCTTGGCGTAAATACCGCCAACAGTCTCAATGCCGTTATCAATACCATCCAGGCAGTCAAGTATCCCGCCGACATGCTGCTGGCCAGTGGTGACATTAGCCAGGATTACTCCGGTGAGTCCTACCGCAACTTTGTCGAAGCCATCAAACCGCTGAATCTGCCCTGCCATTATCTGCCTGGCAATCACGATGACCCCAGGATCATGTATCTGCATATGCAGGGTGAGCGTGTCTATGGTCACAGGCGGGTATTGGCCGGGAATTGGCAGATTATCTTGCTGGACTCCACAGTGCGGGGAAAGCCCGGGGGCCATATGGCCGAAAGCGAAATTGAGATCATCCGCAGTGCCATAGCCGCCGAACCGGACAAACATGTGCTGCTGGTGATGCATCATAATCCTGTGCTGGTGGACTGCACTTGGCTGGATCAGCACTGTATGGACAATGGCGCCCATTTCCTCAAAGAGATGGGGCGTTATCCTCAGGTCAAGGGCATGCTCTGGGGCCATGTTCATCAGCAATTGGATACAGAATATCAGGGTGAAACTCACAAGTTATCTCTGATGGCGACACCATCGACCTGTATTCAATTCAAACCCTTGTCTTCCTATTTTGCGCTGGATGCACTGCAGCCTGGCTACCGTTTGCTGGAGCTCAAGCCCGATGGTAGCATGCTCACCAATGTTTATCGGATCCCGGGCGAGCGCTTCGCACCGGATGCTGAGGCCAGCGGCTACTGAATTTGCTTTGGAGCAGTGGCCCCTTGTGAGGAACTATGCTGCTCTACATTCACGGTTTCAACAGTTCTCCCTTGTCTGACAAGGCCGTGCTTACCCGCACCTATATTGAACAACATTTTCCCGGTGTGCGACTGGAGCAGCCACAGCTACCCACTTCGCCCAAGGCGGCGATGGCGTTGCTGATCCAGTTGACCGAAGCGGCCAAAGCCAAGGGCGAGCCACTGGCGTTTATCGGTTCATCCCTCGGCGGGTATTTTGCTTCTTGGCTGGCGGAGCGCTATGGCGGCAAGGCGGTACTGATTAACCCGGCGGTGCGTCCCTTTGAGCTCTTTGGTGATTATTTGGGACCGCAATACAACCCTTATACCGACGAACATTACCAATTATTGCCACAACATCAGCAGCAGCTGATTGAATTTGATACGCCGGTCATTCTCAATCCGGATCGTTTTTTTGTATTATTACAGACTGCCGATGAGGTGCTGGATTATCGCCAGGCCCTGGGCAAATATCACTGCTGTGAGATGCTGCTGGAAAGCGGTGGAAACCATAGTTTTGTGGGTTACGGCGACAAGCTGGACGCAGTCTGCCGTTTTTTACACTTATCTTGACAATCAGATCCTCGCGGCCCACCATGGCCTGAACATAAAAGACAGTGTGCGCTATGACCAATCAATACACCTCCGATGCCATTGAAGTACTGAACGGACTGGATCCGGTAAAACGCCGTCCCGGCATGTATACCGATACCACCCGACCCAACCACTTGGGTCAGGAAGTCATAGATAACAGTGTCGATGAGGCTTTGGCAGGGTTTGCAACCCGAATCGATGTGGTGTTACACACAGACAACTCGCTGGAAGTCACAGACGATGGCCGTGGTATGCCGGTGGATATTCACCCGGAGGAGGGGATCCCCGGGGTCGAGCTGATCCTGACCAAACTGCATGCCGGTGGTAAGTTCTCCAACAAAAACTATCAGTTTTCCGGTGGTTTGCATGGGGTGGGGATCTCTGTGGTTAACGCCCTCTCCAAAAGGGTTGAGATCACGGTTCGCCGCGATGCCAAAGTGTATGAAATGGCCTTTGAGCATGGCGACAAGGCCGAGAGCCTCAGGGAAACCGGTACCTGCGGGCGCCGCAATACCGGCACCCGGGTGCAGTTTTGGCCCGACCCCAGCTATTTTGACTCACCGAACTTTTCGGTCACCAAGCTGACTTATCTGTTGCGGGCCAAGGCGGTACTTTGTCCTGGGCTCAGAATTCGTTTCGCCAACAAACAAAACGGTGAGGTCCATGAGTGGTTTTATGAAGAGGGCCTGACCGATTATCTGAAAGACTCCCTCAAAGAAGCCCCGGCGCTGCCACAGGAGCCTTTTGTCGGCAGTATCAAGACCAATCTGGAAGCCGCTGACTGGGCCATTACCTGGCTGCCTGAGGGCGGCGACAGTATCAGCGAAAGCTATGTCAACCTGATCCCAACGCCGCTTGGTGGTACCCATGTGAACGGTTTCCGTCAGGGACTGCTCGAGTCGATGCGTGAGTTCTGTGAGTTTCGCAACCTGATCCCAAGGGGGATTAAGCTTAGCCCGGAAGATATCTGGGACAAGGCCAGTTTTATTCTGTCGGTGAAGATGCAAGATCCGCAATTTGCCGGCCAGACCAAGGAGAAACTCTCCAGCCGCCAGTGTTCTGCGTTTGTGTCGGGTGTGGTGCGTGATGCCTTCAGCCTCTGGCTCAACAGCAACACAGATCAAGCCGAACTGCTGGCCGAGATGTGCATCAACAACGCCCAGAAGCGCCTCAAGGCGGCGAAGAAAGTCGCCCGTAAGAAGGTCACTTCAGGCCCGGCGCTGCCCGGTAAACTGACCGACTGCACAGGTCAGGATCCGGCGCGTTCCGAGCTGTTTCTGGTGGAAGGGGACTCGGCCGGTGGCAGTGCCAAACAGGCCAGAGACAGAGAGTTTCAGGCGATCATGCCGCTGCGGGGCAAAATTCTCAACACCTGGGAAGTGGAAGCGAGCCAAGTGCTGGCCTCCCAGGAAGTGCACGATATTTCAGTGGCCATAGGCTGCGATCCCGATAGCGATGATATCTCCGAACTCAGATACGGCAAGATCTGTATTCTCGCCGATGCCGACTCGGATGGTTTGCACATAGCAACCTTGCTGTGCGCGCTGTTTTTGAAACATTATCGCACTCTGGTTGAAAAGGGGCATGTGTATATCGCCATGCCGCCACTGTTCCGTATCGATATCGGCAAAGAAGTGTTTTACGCTTTGGATGAGCCTGAAAAGCAAGGCATTCTTGACAGAATTGCCGCCGACAACAAGAAAGGAAAAGTGCAGGTCACCCGCTTTAAAGGTCTGGGTGAGATGAATCCACTGCAACTGAGGGAAACGACCATGGATCCCAACACCCGTAGATTGGTACAACTGACCATAGACGATGTCGACGAGACCGTGGCATTGATGGACATGTTGCTGGCCAAGAAGCGCTCAGGTGATCGTAAGTCGTGGCTGGAAACCAAGGGAGACCTTGCTCAGCTGTAATCGCCCTTGATGTGCCAATAACTATAAAACTTAAAGGCAAGGATATGATGAACCTGAATAACAGAGTCGGTATCGCGGCCGGCGGAGGCTTGCTCCTGCTGGGAGCGGCGTTGCTGAGTGCGGCGGCCAATGCATCTCAGTCGATGATCATTACTGTGACCAAAGGCTTTGGTGTTTCTCTCTATGCCACAGATGTTGGCGATGCCAAGCAGATGGCAGTAGGAGATGAAGGTACCCTGTTTGTCGGTTCTCACAAGAGTGGCACGATTCACGCTTTGGTCGATAGTAACAATGATGGCCGGGTTGATAAGCGTTATCTGATAGCCAAGGGCCTGGATTACCCGGAGGCCTTGGCTTTTCACAAGGGCGATCTCTATGTTGCTCTGGAAGACAGGGTTGTGGTATTCCGTGATATCGAACCCAGGCTCAGGCGCCCTCCGCGGGCACGGGAAGTCTATGATCAACTGCCGGGCAATGGTAAGAAAAGCGCCAGAGCCATGCGCTTTGGCCCGGACGACAGGCTCTATATCGCCATCAGCGCCCCCTGCAATGTGTGTGAGCCCAGTGCCCCTTTTGGCAGCATCATTGCCGTGGATGTGAACTCGGGCAGTAGTCAGCAGATAGCGCTCGGAATACGCAATGTCATAGGTTTTGACTGGTCGCCACTGGATAACCGCCTCTGGTTTGCCGATATGAGCCGCGACTGGATGGGGGATAATCTGCCACCGGATGAAATCAACCGGGTCGATGTTGCCGGGGCGCATTATGGTTTTCCATATGTGCATGGCAAAGCGGTGCAGGAGCCTGCCTATGAAGAGCCCAAGAGCCTGAATATTACCAAGCCAGTCTATGAACTGCCGGCGCATGTGTCTCCTATGGGGATGCTGTTTTATCGGGGAACCCAGTTTCCCGCCGAATATCACAACCAGATTTTATTGGCTGAGAACGGCTCCTGGAACCGTTCCAGTAAGGTGGGCTACCAGATAGTGGTGTTGGAAACCGATGGCCGTCAGGTGAGCAATCGCCGCACCCTGGTGAGTTTTCTCGATGGTGAGTTTCCGGTGGCCAGACCCCATTCACTGGCGATGGCCCCGGATGGCGCCGTCTATATTTCGGATGATCTGAAGGGAAACATCTACCGCCTGTACTACAAAGACACTGATGCAGAAGATGCTGAATCTGAGTCGGACTATGCGCCGACACCTGAACAGGAAAATGAATAATGAGTGATGCGATAGCCTTGAGCCTGGATGGCGTGGAGCAGATGCCGCTCAGGCGCTTCACCGAAGAGGCGTATCTCAACTATTCCATGTATGTGATCATGGACCGGGCCTTGCCCCATATCGGCGATGGTCTCAAGCCGGTGCAACGGCGAATCGTCTACGCCATGAGCGAGCTGGGATTATCGGCGGCGGCCAAATACAAGAAGTCGGCCCGTACCGTGGGTGACGTGCTGGGTAAGTATCACCCGCACGGCGATAGCGCCTGTTACGAAGCCATGGTACTGATGGCGCAGCCCTTTACCTATCGCTATCCCTTGGTGGATGGTCAGGGTAACTGGGGAGCTCCGGACGATCCCAAGTCGTTTGCGGCCATGCGTTATACCGAAGCCAGGCTATCCAAGTTTTCCGAGGTACTGCTCAGCGAGCTAGGTCAGGGAACAGTGGACTGGGGCGTCAACTTCGACGGCACCCTGAAAGAGCCTTTGGTACTGCCTGCCAGACTGCCGCATATTCTGCTCAACGGTATTACCGGTATCGCAGTGGGTATGGCCACGGATATTCCGCCCCATAACGCCCGCGAGTTGGCCAATGCCTGTATCGAGCTGCTGGATAATCCCAAGGCTGACCTGCCGCGGCTAATGGAATTCGTGCCCGGGCCCGATTATCCGACAGCTGCCGAGATCATTACCCCGAGCGCCGAAATCGCCAAGGTCTATGAATCGGGCCGCGGCTCAATCAAGGCCCGTGCGGTTTACACTGTGGAAAATGGTGAAGTGGTGATAACGGCTTTGCCGCACCAGGCCAGCTCCAGCAAGATCCTCGAGCAGTTGGCGGCGCAGATGCAGACCAAGAAGCTGCCTATGGTGACAGACTTGCGCGATGAGTCGGACCATGAAAGTCCGGTGCGGCTGGTGATAGTGCCGAGATCCAACCGGGTCGATATCGAACAGTTGATGGCGCACCTGTTTGCCACTACAGATCTGGAGAAGAGCTACAGGGTCAACCTCAATGTGCTTGGTCTCGATGGTCGGCCTCAGGTCAAGGGGCTCAAGCAACTCTTGAGTGAGTGGCTGGAGTTTCGAATTCATACTGTGCGCCGCCGTCTGGAATTTCGTCTGGATAAAGTCCTGGCCAGGTTGCATATTCTTGAAGCCTTGATGATTGCCTTCCTCAATATTGATGAAGTGATAGAAATCATCCGCTTCCACGACGAACCCAAGGCCGAGTTGATGCGCCGCTTCGGGCTGACAGACAAGCAAGCCGAAGCAATTCTGGACCTCAAGCTGCGCCATCTGGCCAAGCTGGAAGAGATGAAGATCCGTGGTGAGCAGGATGAGCTTGAAGCCGAGCGGGAAAAGTTGCAGCAACTGCTCAGTTCGGAACGCCGCCTGAAGACCTTGATCAAGAAAGAACTGCAGGCAGATGCGGAAACCTATGGTGATGACCGCCGCTCGCCACTGGTGGTGAGAAGCGAATCCAGAGCACTGTCTGAGCAGGAGTTGGTGCCCACCGAGCCCGTGACTGTGGTGTTGTCTGAAAAGGGCTGGGTACGCTGTGCCAAGGGCCATGATATAGACGCCGCCGGGTTGTCCTACAAGGCTGGTGACAGTTTCCTCTGCGCCGCAGCCGGCCGCAGCAACCAGCAATCTGTGTTTATTGACAGCGCCGGGCGCGCCTTCGCCACGGATACCCATACTCTGCCTTCGGCCCGTAGCCAAGGGGAACCTATTACCACCAGATTCAATCTGGCCCCAGGGGAGAGCATGGAGCATGTATTGCTCGGGGATGATGATAACTGCTTCCTACTGGCGAGTGATGCCGGTTACGGCTTTATCTGCGCCTTTAAGGACATGGTGTCGCGCAATAAGGCGGGTAAGGCTTTGCTGACACTGCCGGCCAATGCCAAGGCTTTAACGCCGCGTAAACTGGACAAGTCCAGACCCAGTTCGATTCTGGCCATTACCAATGAAGGGCGGATGCTGATGTTCTCCATGGAGGCGCTGCCGCAGTTGGCCAAGGGTAAGGGCAACAAGATCATCGGCATCCCATCGGAGCGGGCGAAAAACCGCGAAGAGTTGGTGACCCATCTATATCTGGTGCCGGAGGGTGCCAATGTCACCCTCTGGGCCGGCAAGCGTAAGCTGACATTGAAGAGCAGCGATCTGGAGCATTACCGTGGTGAGCGTGGCCGTCGCGGCGCCAAGCTGCCAAGAGGACTGCAAAGGGTCGACAGTGTCGAAGTCAGTTTGGAGGAGCCGGCGTTGTAGCCCGGCCCAGAAATTACAAAAGCCGCATTATGATGCGGCTTTTGTTTTTTTACCCAATATATCAGGCGACTTCGTAATAATTGGGCTCGAGATCCAGCTGATTCTGGATGATTTGCGTCGCCATCCGTACACACTTACCGCATTGATCACCCACACCGAGGCGTTTTTTCACCTCGCTGAGGCTAACATCTCCCTGGCTGACAGCCTGCTTTATCTGGGTATCCGTAATCGCATGACACAGACAAACGTACATTTATCGGGCTCCGGTTGCTGCTGGTAAGTGGAAGGCAATTTTCAGTTTGTAATTCTAAATGAAAACCGTTATCAATACTAATAACGCTTGGGTATATTTTAGGGCAGATCACCCTTTAGTTGGTTATTAGGTCTTTAGTCAGCCAATAGCACCGCGCCCGGAGGAATGGGCGCGCTAGAGTAAGGATTAGTAGCCTCTGTCGAAGTACACCAGGTTCTCCAGCGATTCGGCATTGAGATAGTGGTGATAGTTGCGAGCGAAGATATCGACCACCTGAGACGGGAAGCTGGGCGCCGAAATATGGGGAGTGATTACCGCATTGGGGCAATCCCAGATGGGGTGCAGCGGTGACAGCGGTTCCTGGGCAAACACATCCAGCACGGCTTTGAGCCGGTTTCTGCGGCCGAGTTCGACCACCAGGGCATCCAGATCTAGGGCGTCGCCGCGGCCTATGTTGAACAGTATCGCGCTGTCTTTGAGTTGTGCCAGCTTCTCTTTGCTCAGCAAGCCTCGGCTCTCCTGAGTGCTCGGCAGAGTGTTGACGACCACATCGGCCTGAGGCAAAAGCTCATCGAGCTGGGCTGGGCTGATTATGTAATCAAAGCCCGCGACGGCCCTTTGGCTGCGGTTCATACCCCAGACCTGCATCTTGAAGTACTTGGCGCTGGCGGCCAGGTGCTCGCCGATGGAACCCGTGCCCAGGATCAGCATCTTCATCCCCTGCAGGGTGGCCAGGGAACCTGGGTGCCAGTATTTCTCCTGCTGTTGGTGATGATACAGCGCATGTTGGCGAACTTCGGCGAGCAGATAACCGAACACATATTCACTCATCAAGGGGCCGAAGATACCCTTCACATTGGTCAGCAGGTAGTCTTTCCTGGTTTTAGCGCCAAGCAGTTTATCGACACCGGCGAAGGTTGATTGCAACCAACTGAGATTCTTGCCGTGACTCAGTAGCGGTTGTGCCAGAGCCGGCTCGGCCAGCCAGATATCGGCACTGGCGATATTGGCCGGGTCATCGCCCAGGATAGTAAGGCCAGGAAGTGATTTTTCTGACAACAACTGTCGATATTCAGCATTTTCCCGGGTGAGTAACAGCAGCTTGTATGCCATAGTATCTGTCCTTGTTGTTTTCGTTATTTTTATGGATTTTATATTTTAATGGATTCAGTTACGCAACTGCTGACCCAGCTGGGCAGTCAGCTCTATCCCTGGCTCAATGAGATAGCCACCGCCATGGTTGCCTGCGTCATTTTGGTGTTCGGTGCCGACTTCAACCGTTTTCTGCGCCGTAAGCTCGGGGCTCGCAATTTTGTGCTGCGCACGCTGATCTTTATTCTGGTCAACGCCTTTGGTTACGGCATGCTGATAGTGGCGCTCAGTCCCTGGCTCGCCAGGCAGCTGGCGCACCTACCGGCGCTGTGGACTTTACTCTTGGTCAGCGCCACCTTTATCTTTGTCGGCAGCTGGGCCCAGCGTAATAACCAGAGTTGAACACGCTAATCAGAGAGCATTCAAACGACTAATCACTCAAACCAGTGGCGGTAGTCGGTTTGTGACTCCTGAGTCAATGCGGCGGCGGCTCTGTCTGGATAGTTGGCAAAAATACCATCTACCCCCAGCGCCGCCAGTGCCCTGATATCATCGGCATCATCTACGGTATAGACATACACTTTGGCGCCACGCTGATGAGCATCGGCAACCAGTTCACGGCTGATAAAGCTGATATCCAGATGCAGTGACCAGGCTTTGAGTTCACTGACCACGGCGGCTTGGTTGAGAGCTATCCCTTCGAGCAGTGGCGCCACGGGTACGTCGGGCAACTGCTGTTTTACCTGTTTGAGCCAGAGATGATTGAATGAAGACACCAGCAGCTGCTCTGGCTGGTAGCCGAGTTGCAGTAGCTGCGGGTATTGCTGGATAAAAGGCTCGACGCAACCCACTCCCTTGAGCTCTATGTTGACCGTCATGCGCCCCTCGATAAACTCAAGTACCTGGCGCAGGGTAGGGATAGGTTCTCCCTCGACCCTCAGCTGCCGTAGATAGCTGCTGCTTTGCTGCGCGAGCAGCCCTTTGCCGTCGCTCTTGGGGCTCAGGCGGCGGTCATGGAAGACCCAGAGCTCACCATCGGCATGATGTACATCCAGCTCAACTGCCTCACAACCAAGCTCTAGTGCCAGCGCCATCGCCTTAAGGGTGTTTTCCGGCGCATAACCACTGGCGCCACGGTGCGCGAAAATCAACATCTGCGACTAACCTCTGATAATACCGCTGGTGTCTTTGTTGTGCGTGTTGCTGATATGCACTTCCAACTGAGGGTAAGCCAGCTCCAGCTGGTTCTCCTTGAGCTTCTTGCTGATCCGCTTGTGCAGATCGTGGCGCAGCGGCCAGCGGGAAGACATATCTTTGGCATAAGCCCTGACTTCATAGTCCTGAGTGTGTTTGCCGAAACCGGCAAACCAGACTTCTGGCTCAGGGGTTTCCAGCGCGTTTTCACACTCTTTCACTGCTTGGTAGAGCGCGGCCTCCACCCGGGCAGGATCTGAATCCCTGGCGACCGAAACATAGATGATCACCCGGGTAATGGGATCTGACAGCGACCAGTTAATTAACTGCTCTGTGATAAAGGCCTTGTTGGGGATGATAATCTCTTTCCTGTCCCAATCTATGATGGTGGTTGCGCGAATTTTGATCTTGGAAACCGTGCCTGTGAGCTCACGAATAGTGACGGTATCGCCGATACGCACCGGCTTTTCAAACAGTATGATAAGGCCCGAGATAAAGTTGGCGAAGATCTCCTGCAGACCAAAACCCAGACCCAGAGTCAAGGCCGCAATCAACCATTGCAGCTTGGACCACTCCATCCCCAGGGTGGCAAAGCCGATGACGATACCGATAAAGACCACTAGGTAACGGGTCACAGTGGTGATGGCAAAGCCGGTTCCCGGGGTGAGATCCAGCTTTTGCAGCACAGTCAGCTCCAACAGGCCGGGCAGGTTGGTGGCTATCATCATGGAAAAGCCGACCACAATGGCGCCAAATACCAGCGACTTCATGGTGATGGGCAGAGGTTGCTCGACTCCGCCTACCCCGGTAGTCGTTGTTGTCCAAAGAGTAATGCCGTCGAGGAAGCTGAACAGGGCGGTGTGGGTTTGGGTCCACAGACCGACCAAACAGGCGAGAAACGCCAGCAGCAGCAGGGATCTCACCAAACCCAGTGATTGGCTGGACATGGTTTCCAAATCGACTACCGGCTCTTCATAGGTGTCCTGATGATCGTTGGTGCCCGATGAGGTATCGCCTTTTTCCCGCTGCGCCAGACGCTCGGCTCGGCGGGCCTTGGCGCGATCGAAGGCGATGCGGCGCCTTTCAATCAACATCCAACGTTTCAGCAACTGGTACAGCAACAGGAAGCCGAGTCCCAGCAGTAAAGAAAGCTGCAGCTGCAGCAGCATCTGGAAGGCGGTGAAATAGTAGCCCCTGAATGCCAACACGGCGCTCAGTGGCGGCACCAGCAACAGCAGCAGCCACAGCAGCTTTTGCAGCAGGCGCTTGTTCTTGTCGTCCAGATGGCTTTCACGGTAGCGACGGGACAGAGTCAGTACGTCCCGATAGAGCATAAACAGCATGATACAGAACAGAATAAAGGCACCGCGGCCTATGCTGTTGCGCACCAGAGAGGAGTCGAGAATTTCGGTAAAGCCCATGACGCCCACCAGAGGCATGGCCATGATGACAAAGCGGCGAAAACGCTGTTGACCTTGACGGATCACCTCTTGCGGCCGTTTGAAATGGCCTATGAGCAGGCCCTTGTCCAGCGCCAGCAGATAGATGAAGCGATAGAGCTGGTACAGGCTGCCTATGGCCAGTACACCCATGCCTATGGCCTGAATGGGATTACTGTCGGACTGCAGCATAATCAAGCCGGCAGCCACTATGGGAAAGGGTTTGAACAGACTGTAACCGGCGCTGATCACTAATGTCTGGATGGTGTAGATGAACTTGTCCTGGGTCACCTTGCCGACCGGCGCCTCACATTCGCGCATCATGGTCTTGAATCTGGGGGTGAGAATATCCTGGGCCACCAGACACAACACCACCAGGATGATCCACCAGGACCAGTAAGGACTCAGTTCGGTCAGTCCCTGCTTTATTTCCGGCAGACTGGTTTGTTGCCAGAGCCAGAGACTGGAGCGCTGCAGATCCGTCAGCCACAGCTTGCTGATGCTGTAGGCATTGGGTACCCAGAACAGGTGTTCATTGAGAGTGGACTTGAGCCTCTGGTAGCTGTCGGTGAGCAGCTCATACTTGCTCTTGAGCTTGGCCAGTTCACTGAGGTAAGTATCATAGCCTTTCAATAGTTGATTCAGCAAAGCCTGTTGTGATTCAAGCAATCGCAACTGAGATTCATTGCTGTAGGCCTGGGTAGTTAGCAGTTGCTCATTGGCGGCAAACTGCTGCTCAATCTGATAGCGATTGAGTCTGGCATCGGCTATCTGGGTCTGCAGGTGCTCTTGGTTGGGGGGCTTTGGCAGTGACTGCAGGATCTGCAAAAAGCGCTCACCGAAAACCGGGTTCATCTTGACCCAGCTTATCTGCTCCTTGATGTTGTCCAGTTGCTTGCTGTGGGACTGATCCAGCTTCTCCGCTTGTTCCTGCAGGGCTATGGTCTGCGCGGTCTGCTCCGTCAGTAGCTGCAATTGCTGGCCATATCTCTGGTTGGCCAGACTCAGCTCTGTGGTCAGGCGATCGCGGCCATCAGCCTCGGCATTGAGGGTTTCGGCCAGTGTGGCATTGACCTGCTGCTGCCTGGCATCGGTAATGGCGCGGTTAAGCTGTTCGATAAGCAGCTCTTGTTGCTGCAACTGCTTGCGTACCAGTTGCAGTTGTAACTGATGCAGTTCGCGCTTTTGTTGGCTGACTGCCAACTCGCTTTCCAGCGTGGTGAGTTGTTGCTCCAGCAATAACAGCTGCGCCTGTTGCAGCGCTTTGGCGGCATTGTCACCAGCCACTGCCTGGGCCTTTTGCTGTTGCAGCAGTGCCTGTCTGATTTTGACTATTTCGGCCGGCAATTCGCTGTGGCGCTTGAGCATGGCGCTGTTGGCCTGGCTTAGGCTGGTTTCACTCTCTTTCAGTTCGGAAAGACGCAGGTAGGCCATGGAGGCCTGCTGATCCAGATCCTGATGGAGTTCGGGCTTAAGTGGCGCGGCGGCTTCCTGCAGCTGATCATAAAGATGCTGGCGCCGGCTTTCGAAATTGAGTTGCAGTTCCTGATAACTGCGGTTGGTGTCGGCAAGTTGCTGAATGCTCTTTTCCAGCTGCGCCAGTTGTTGCTCCTGCGACAGGGTTTCAGTGTTTTGTTGGTTGAGACCCAGACGTTTATCCAACCCCAGTGGCGAGTTGGCCTGGGCGGAGGCGATAAATAGACAAAACAGCAGAAGGCAGGCTCGAACCATAGTTAAATTCAAAGAGCTAAATTCAAAGAGTTAATCGACAGCTCATATTAGCTAAGTTAAGCGGGTTTTGATATGTCAGCCAAGGTTCTTTTTCGGGGCTTGTGATTTGTGACTCTGTGATGTTTCAAACAAGGCGGTAGCTACCACTAAAGTGCCACCGATAGCGGTTGCCAGAGTCAGCGATTCATCCAGCAGCAACCAGGCGAGCATGGCGCCATAGAAGGGTTGTAAACAGGCAACCAAACCGACAGTCTTGGCGCTCAGGTATCTGAGTGCCGAAGTAAACAAGGCATGGGGCGCCGCGGTAAAGACGACTCCCAAAAGCAGCAGCAATCCCCAGGTTTGGTTGCTGATGTCACCGATATCAAGACTGTGCCATGGAGCCAACACCAGCACTGCCACTGCGGTTTGATAAAACATCGCCTGCTGGCCGCTGTAGGCGGTGAAGTAGCGTTTGTGCAACAGGTTACGGGCGGTGAACAAGATGGCGGAAACAACGCCGACCAGGATCCCAAGGGTAACGTCGTTGCCCAATGACGGCTCGGGGATCAGCAGAATCACCCCCAGCAGCACCGCCAAACCGCTGACAAGGTCTCTGAGATGTAAGCGACTGCCGGTAAACCAGGGTTCGATCAGCACTGTCATCACGGGATAGGTGAAAAAGGCTATCATGCCGATGGCGACAGAGGAGAGTTGCATCGCCGCAAAGTAGGTCACCCAATGGAGGCTGACAATCACCCCAAGTAACAGAGCAATAAGGTAATCTTTGCCGCGCAGCAAGCGCAGGCGTTGACGGCTGAGTTTAACCAGCAGCGCCAGAACTATGGCGGCGATAACGCAGCGCAGCAGAGTGATATCGAGTGCGCTCAAGGGAATAAGTCGGGAGAACAGGGCGGTTCCCCCGAACAGGAGTACCGCCAGATGCAGTTCTGTCAGGCCTGTACGAGCTTGCCCCTTGGCAGACAAGTTCAGTCCTCTATTTTGGCAAAAGGTGCACCCATACGGGTCACTGCACCTGGCTCAACACCATCGGCAAATTCATCCAGGGCGTCCTTGGCAAACAGCATGACCACGGTACTGCCCAATTTGAAGCGGCCCATCTCGGCACCTTTCTCCAATGTGATCGCATCCGGCCCAGTGGTGGGGTATTCCCAGGTAAAGACGCGTTTGCCTGTCGGCGGTGTGACAGTGCCGGCCCAAACGGTTTCTATACTGGCCACTATGGTGGCACCGACCAATACCATGGCCAGGGGGCCAATCTCGGTTTCGAAGATGGCTACCACTCGCTCGTTACGGGCAAACAGCCCGGGTACATTGCGGGCGGTTAACGGATTGACCGAGAAGAGTTCGCCGGGCACATAAGTCATTTTCGACAGCGTGCCTTTGATGGGCATATGGATTCTGTGATAGTCCTTGGGCGCCAAATAAATGGTAGCAAAGTCACCGTCTTCGAAGCGTTCGGCGTCTTTGGCCTGATTGCCCAGCAGGGTCAGAGCCGAATAGTGGTGACCTTTGGCCTGAAAAATGCGGCCGTCTTCAATGGGACCACACTGACTCACGGCGCCATCGACCGGGTGCACTATATATTCTGAGTCCTGATACAGAGGGCGAACGCCGTCTTTCAGGGCGCGGGTGAAAAAAGCGTTGAAGCTTTTGTAGGCTTCAGGCTCGCTCTGGGCCGCTTCTGACATATCTATCTTGTACTGTTTGATAAACCAGCGAATAGCCCAGGTGGTCAGCTTGCCGGCTTCGGCCGCGGCCAGTTTCCCGACCAGGCGGGACAACAGGTGTTTGGGCAGCATGTACTGCAGTGCAATCTTCACTTTATCCAATTTTTGCTTCCTTCAAATGGGCTTTGCCAGCTTAAATGTCGTCCATGCCGGCGCGAAAGTGGCGGGCGTGACGCTGTTCATCCAGACTGGTGATAATTCTGTGATAATTGTTGAATCTGTCTTCGGCAATTTTGCCTTCCTCTACCGCTTTACGCAATGCGCAGCCGGGATCGTCCAGATGTTTGCAATCGCGGAATTTACAGCCGCCGAGAAAATCCCTGAACTCCACAAAGCACCAGCCGACACGGTCGGCAGGCAAGTGCCAGAGGGCAAATTCTCGAACCCCTGGAGAGTCAATCAGATCGCCGCCGCTGGGAAGGTGAACCAGTTTGGCCGTGGTGGTAGTGTGTTGACCCAGGCCTGAGTTTTCCGAGACTTCCCCGGTTTGCAACTGTGCCTGTGGCAGCAGGGCATTGACAATAGACGATTTACCTACCCCGGATTGCCCGGCAAATACACTGGTTTTGCCTTGCAACAGGGTTTTCAGTTGCTCTATCCCTTCAGCGGTTTTACTGCTGACTTTATAGACCGGGTAGCCGATAGCGCGGTAACGGGCCAGAGCCGTTTCCACTTCAACAGCCTGAGTCTCGTCCAACAAGTCGACCTTGTTGAGAATGATCACCGGCGGGATCTCTGTGTCTTCAGCCGCCACCAGATAGCGGTCAATAATCTGGGTAGTAAAGCTCGGCAGCACAGATGACACTATAAAAATTTGATCTATATTGGCGGCAATGACTTTAACGCCATCATAGAGATCGGGCCGGGTCAGTGACGAGCTGCGCGGGTGGACGGCTTCAACCACACCGGCGACAGTAGTTTGTGGATCGGTCGCCAGACGTACCACTACTTTATCGCCGGTAACCAGGCTGCCTATGGTGCGGCGAAGATTACAACGAACCAGTTGGCCATCATGGGTTTCAATATCGGCATGCTGACCGAAACGGGAAATAACCGTGGCCTCCAGCTCGGGGCCGAGTGAGCTATCCTGTATTTCAGGAGCGGCCTCTGTAGCGTTTTTTCCACGTTGCAGACGCTTCTGATGATTGGCTTTCATACGGCGCAGTTGGCCATGGCTCAATGGTTTCTTTTTACTCACAGGCTGTTCTTCGCGGTATAAGGTGATTTTGTGTCTTGGCAAAAAGCAGTATGATACACGGTCTTAAACAAAAAAGCCTGAATTTAGGCGAACAGGAGCGATAGGCTGAGCTATGGTTGCGGATGCAAATAACCTGATTTGGATAGATCTCGAGATGTCCGGGCTGGAGCCTGAAACCGATAGAGTATTGGAAATAGCCACCTTGGTTACAGACAAGGAGCTGAACATTATCGGTGAAGGGCCTGTGATAGCGATTCACCAGAGCGATGAAGTGTTGGCTGCCATGGATGATTGGAATCAACAGCATCATGGCGCTTCCGGGCTAATTGAGCGGGTGAAAGCTTCGAAACACACAGAGGCTGACGCCATAGCCGAGACCATAGCTTTTTTGAGCCAGTACGTGCCTAAAGGCGTGTCCCCCATGTGTGGCAACAGTGTTGGTCAGGACAGACGCTTTCTGAACAAGTATATGCGTGAGCTGGAAGATTACTTCCATTACCGCAATATCGATGTCAGTACGGTCAAGGAACTGACCAAGCGTTGGCAGCCGGAAATCATGAAGGATTTCAAAAAGCAAAATACTCACCAGGCTTTGATGGATATTCAGGAGTCGATCGCCGAACTGAAATTCTATCGTGAACGGGTATTTAAAATTTGAGCGATCGGTAGATAAATCTGTTTCAGGGGGTTGCAGCAGATGGAAATTTCCATATAATGCGGCCTCACCTTTCCGCTGGTAGTAACCAGTGTGAACGGTTAAAGTAAGTGGAAATGCGACATTAGCTCAGTTGGTAGAGCGGTACCTTGCCAAGGTACAGGTCATCG
>NZ_JAPEHY010000018.1:0-98385 GCF_028823715.1 Shewanella sp. K8 | reverse complement strand
CAGTGTGGGAAGTATAATAACGGTGCAATCAAGCGGTGAACGCAACTTCATGTGAAGCATGCCAAAAACGATAGTTGAGAACTCGCTTATGTTGTTCTTAAATGTGACGTATCTTGTCACATCGCTTTTACCTTCGTATAGATTATTCAGTATAACGTCAGCGGCTATTAGGGTTCTGTGATATCGCGTTTTCGATTCCTGAAAGCCATCGATTACAAAAACCTTTTCTATATCATCAAAGAACTGGGCGCTATTGATTTTTGTTAGCGTTCCATCCTCCCCTTCTTCAAACAAAACGTCTATAAAACCTTTGCTAATTTTTGTTGTTTCATCTTCGCCATACATCGGTTTTGGGGTATCCAAAAAGCCAATGACACGTCTTGAATTGTTGTTGCTATTCATTCAGCACTAATCCTTGTAAGTATATTTTCAAACATGCGATTTGTTGTATTTAGCGAAGATTCATGGGACAGGCATGACTACAGTCCTTATTGAAATTAATGATTAAGTGGCCACTTTGTAACATTACTAAAATTTGGTCAATCACTGAGTGTTAGAGTTAATCTAAAGTCATGCAGCTAACTCATTTAGGGGCAAAACCAATCTCGGCCAATCTGTCAGATATGGTCACGTCAAGGAAACGAAACTGACAGATTGGATTCAGACTAATCCAGTTAAAACTGATGAGTCTAAGCTGTGCAGCTATTCCCTGGCGCTGAGAAGCTTGCGCATAAGCAACAGCAGGTCGGTGACCTGCCATCCAATCACTTGCCAAACTTATTGATGAATAAGTTTGCCCCCCTTGATGACATCCACCAACGGATTCACGCCGTAGCTGTAGGCGAGTTCCGCTGGAGTTGAGATCCGCCACAGGCAGAAGTCGGCATCCATTCCCTGACGCAGCATGCCTATGCGCTGTTCGCGGCCCAGAGCGCGGGCGGCGTTGCGGGTGACACCGGCCAAGGCTTCTTCCGGCGTCAGGCGGAACAGGGTGCAGCCCAGGTTGAGCATCAACAGGGTTGAGCAGATGGGGGAAGTCCCTGGGTTGAAGTCGCTGGCCAGCACCATGGGCACCTGATATTGGCGCAACAAGGCTATCGGTGGCATCTGGGTTTCCCGCAAGAAGTAAAAGGCGCCGGGCAACAAGGTGGCGCAGGTGCCGCTCTCGGCCAGGGCCTCGACCCCGGCTTCATCCAGATACTCGATATGATCCACAGACTTGGCCCCCAGACGGGCGGCCAGTATTGAGCCGCCCATGTTGGAGAGCTGCTCGGCGTGCAATTTGATATCCAGCCCTTTGGCCTTGGCGGCGCTGAGAATGACTTCTGTCTGCTGCAGGTCGAAGGCGATATTTTCACAAAACACATCCACGGCATCGGCGAGATCTTCCGCCAATATCTGAGGCAGCATCTCCTCGATTACCAGTTGCACATATTCCTGCTCCCGGCCTTGATATTCTGGTGGGAAGGCGTGGGCGCCCAGGAAGGTGGTGACCACATCCACATGGTGGTGTTTGCCCAGCTCGCGGGCGACCCTGAGCAACTTGAGTTCGGTGGCGGTTTCCAGCCCGTAGCCCGACTTTATCTCCACCGTAGTAACCCCTTCCTTGGTCAGGGCGTTGAGGCGGCGGCGAGCCTCGTCGAACAGTTCGGCCTCGCTGGCCTCACGGCAGGCCTTGACTGTGCTGATAATGCCGCCACCGGCACGGGCGATTTCTTCATAGCTGGCGCCCTTGAGACGCAGCTCGAACTCGTTGGCGCGGTTACCGGCAAACACCAGATGGGTATGGGCATCTATCAACCCGGGCGTCAGCCAGCCGCCTTTGCCTTTGTAAACCGGAGTTGCCAGCACGTCGAAGGCAGGCAGTTCGCTGCGCTTGCCAATCCAGGCTATTTTGCCATCTTTTACTGCCAGGGCCGCGTCGGTGATGGCGCCATAAGCCTCTGATACAGAAGGGTCCATAGTGGCAATATTGATATCTATCCAAACCTGATCCCAGGACATGCTTGCTCCTTGTTGTTTGCCTTAAAGCCGGCCGCGGTGGCGGCAACTGCCGTGATTTTGTGAGCTAACTTGTATTTACTTGTATATACAAGCTAGGATTATAGCCGAGTTTTTCAGCAGATTGAAACCAACACAGAGTCGATTCGATGAGCACAGCCAAGTTCGCCCGCATTAAACAGTACATCTCAGACCGCATTGAGTCAGGCGAATGGGTGGAGCACTCCAGGGTGCCTTCCGAAAACCAACTGGCGGAGCTGTTTGAGTGCAGCCGGATGACGGCCAGAAGGGCCTTGACCGAGCTGGTGGACAACGGCGTGCTGGAGCGCAGTCAGGGGCTGGGTACCTTTGTGGCCGAGTTCAAGTCGCAGTCATCCATGTTGTCTATCCGTAATATCGCCGATGAGATCAAGGCCCGCGGCCATGGTTACAGCGTGCAGGTGTTGGAGCTGACCGCCATAGAGGCCCTGGCGCCTATCGCCATCGCCTTGGGGCTGGAGACCGGCAGCCGGGTGTTTTACTCGGTGCTGGTGCACTGTGAAGAGGGGTTGCCGCTACAGCTCGAAGAGCGTTTCGTGAATCCCCAGTTAATCCCCGACTATCTGCAGCAGGATTTCAATTTGCAGACCCCTCATGAATATCTGTCGCAGGTGGCGCCTTTGACCGAGGCACGCCACACCATAGAGGCGATAGTCGCCAATGAACAGATACGCGCCCGCTTGGCGATTCCCGCCAGCGAGCCCTGTTTACAGATACTGCGCCGCACCTGGTCACGCCAGGGCGTGGTGAGTTTTGCCCGGCTGATCCATCCCGGCAGCCGCTTCCGTCTCGGAGGGCATTTGACCTTCAGAGGCGAAAATAAACCTAAATAAAAACAACAAAATAAACCACAAGACAAGCAACAGAGGAATGGAAGTTTATGGATAAGAGACATGATCCGGCGCGCAAAATCATTGCGCCGACCGGCACCACTCTGAACTGCAAGAGCTGGCAGACCGAAGCGCCGCTCAGAATGCTGATGAACAACCTGCATCCGGATGTGGCCGAGCGCCCCGAGGATCTGGTGGTTTACGGCGGTATAGGCCGCGCCGCCCGCGATTGGCAGTGTTTCGACAAAATCGTCGAGGTGCTCAAGCGTCTGGAAGAGGATGAAACCTTGCTGGTGCAATCCGGCAAGCCGGTGGGAGTATTCAAGACCCACAGCGATGCCCCCAGGGTGCTGATCGCCAACTCCAACCTGGTACCCCACTGGGCCAATTGGGAACACTTCAACGAGCTGGACAAGCAAGGACTGGCTATGTACGGCCAGATGACTGCCGGCTCCTGGATCTATATAGGTACCCAAGGCATAGTCCAGGGCACCTACGAAACCTTTGTGGCCGTGGCCAAGCAGCATTTCGATGGTGAAGCCAAGGGCCGCTGGATCCTGACCGGTGGCCTGGGCGGTATGGGCGGTGCCCAGCCTCTGGCCGGTACCATGGCCGGTTTCTCTGTGCTGGCCTGTGAAGTGGACGAGACCCGTATCGATTTTCGTCTGCGTACCCGTTATCTGGACAAGAAGGCCCATAGCCTGGACGAGGCACTGGCGATGCTGGAAGCCGCCAAGGCCGAGGGCAAGCCGGTTTCCGTCGGTTTGCTGGGCAATGCCGCCGATATCTTCAGTGAGCTGGTTGAGCGCGGCATTACTCCGGATGTAGTGACAGACCAAACTTCGGCGCACGATCCGCTGAATGGCTATCTGCCTCAGGGCTGGACGCTGGAGCAGGCCAAGGAGATGCGCCTCAAAGACGAGGCCGCTGTGGTCAAGGCCGCCAAGGCTTCCATGGCGGTGCAGGTTCAGGCCATGCTGGCGCTGCAAAGCCGTGGCGCCGCGACCCTGGACTATGGCAATAACATCCGCCAGATGGCGTTTGACGAAGGAGTGGCTAACGCCTTCGATTTCCCCGGTTTTGTTCCCGCCTATATCAGGCCGCTGTTCTGTGAAGGCATTGGCCCGTTCCGCTGGGCGGCGCTCAGTGGTGACCCTGAGGATATCTACAAGACAGATCAGAAGGTGAAAGAGCTGATCCCGGACGACCCACACCTGCACAACTGGCTGGATATGGCTCGTGAACGTATCGCCTTCCAGGGGCTGCCGGCCCGTATCTGCTGGGTTGGCCTCAAAGATCGCGCCCGTCTGGCGCTGGCCTTCAACGAAATGGTGAAAAACGGCGAGCTGTCGGCGCCTGTGGTCATCGGCAGGGATCATCTGGATTCCGGCTCTGTGGCCAGTCCCAACCGGGAAACCGAATCCATGCTCGACGGCTCGGATGCAGTCTCCGACTGGCCGCTGCTCAATGCGTTGCTCAATACCGCCGGTGGTGCCACCTGGGTGTCGCTGCACCATGGTGGGGGTGTCGGCATGGGCTTCAGTCAGCACTCCGGGGTAGTGATCCTCTGTGACGGCAGCGAAGCCGCCGCCAAGCGGGTATCCCGGGTATTGTGGAACGATCCGGCCACGGGCGTGATGCGTCATGCCGATGCCGGCTATGAGATTGCCAAGCACTGTGCCAAAGAGCAGGGCCTGGATCTGCCTATGTTGGAGGACTGATGATGACCACTCAAATCACTCTGACACCGGGAAGCCTGACACTGTCTGAACTGCGCAGCATCAGCCGCGCGCCAACCCAGCTGCAATTGCATCCGGAATCGCTGGCAGCTATCAACAGCAGCGCCGCCGTGGTGCAAAAAGTATTGGATGAGGGCCGAACAGTTTACGGCATCAACACCGGCTTTGGCCTGTTGGCCAACACCAAGATTGCCCCGGCGGACCTGGAACTGCTGCAGCGCTCTATCGTGTTGTCCCACGCCGCCGGTACCGGCCAATTGATGCGGGATGAAACCGTGCGGCTGATGATGGTGTTGAAGATCAACTCACTGTCCCGCGGTTTTTCCGGGATCCGTCTCGAGGTGATCAACTTCCTGATCGCCCTGGTCAATGCCGGTGTCTACCCTTGTGTTCCCGAGAAGGGCTCAGTGGGCGCCTCGGGCGACTTGGCGCCGCTGTCGCACATGTGTCTGCCGATCATAGGCGAGGGCGAAGTGCGTTATCAGGGGCGCATCATGCCCGCCATCGAGGGCTTGAGTATCGCCGGTCTGAAACCGATTGAATTGGCTGCCAAAGAGGGCCTGGCCCTGCTCAACGGCACCCAGGCATCGACGGCGCTGGCGCTGGAAGGTTTGTTCCACGCCGAGGATCTGTTTGCCGCTGGCTCTGTGGTCGGCGCCATGAGTGTCGAGGCGGCCATGGGCAGTCGCAGTCCGTTCGACCCGAGAATTCATGCGGTGCGCGGCCAAAAGGGCCAGATAGACTCGGCGGCAGTATTCCGTCATCTGCTGGGGAGCGGTTCTGAGATTGCCGAGTCACACGCCAATTGTGAAAAGGTGCAGGACCCTTACTCCCTGCGCTGTCAGCCACAGGTGATGGGCGCTTGCCTAACGCAGATCCGTCAGGCGGCCGAAGTGCTGGAAATTGAAGCCAACGGCGTGACAGATAACCCGCTGGTGTTTGAAGATACCGGCGAGATCATCTCAGGCGGTAACTTCCATGCCGAACCTGTGGCCATGGCGGCGGATAATCTGGCGCTGGCCATTGCCGAGCTGGGGGCCATCAGTGAGCGCCGCATTGCGCTGCTGATCGATTCCAATCTTTCCAAGCTGCCGCCATTCTTGGTGGAAAACGGTGGGGTTAACTCGGGCTTTATGATTGCCCAGGTGACAGCCGCGGCACTGGCCAGTGAAAACAAGACCTTTGCTCATCCGGCCTCTGTCGACAGCTTGCCGACCTCGGCCAACCAGGAAGATCATGTTTCCATGGCGACCTTTGCCGCCCGCAGGCTCAGGGATATGGCGGAAAACACCCGCGGAGTACTGGCAGTGGAACTGCTGGCCGCGGCCCAAGGGCTGGATTTCCGCTCGCCGCTGCAGCCAAGCCCGGCGGTAGCCAAGGCCAAGGCTGAACTGCGCGAACGGGTTACCTTCTATGACAAGGACAGGTACTTCGGTCCGGACATCACCAAGGCCACTGAGCTGCTGGCGAGTGGGCGCTATAACGCCTATCTGCCAAAGGAACTGCTGCCAAGCAGTCTCTGAGCCGGGAAGCGCCGAAAGGGCCAGCAGGCCCTTTGGCATCTGACGGTAAAAGAGTCAGTATATGAAACACAAAGAGCGCCATTTGGCGCTCTTTGTTTATTGAAACCCGGCGCTACCAGGTATCCAATTCTGTGATCTTCAGATTCAGCAGCTGCTTCTGCCACTGGTTTTTATCTACTCCTTCAACCCAGATCACCGAGGATTGCCGCTGCTGGCCCTTGCGCAGATAGGTTTCCGGCATACGTTTGATGGCACGCCAGACCTGCAGCTCCTCTTCTTTCATCTTGCGGCCCTGATCGTTATAGAAGCTGGCACTGATCAGGACCTCGACCATATCTTCACTGCTGTTGCTGTCAAGCTCGAAGGTCAGGCCCAGTTTGTCGCCTTGCCACTGCACTTGCTGCAGCGAAACGCTGATCCCTTCTCTGGCTGTCTTGCCGAGCAGTCCGGGAGTGGTCATGGCGCTCTGGGTCAGTTGCTCGACGACTGCGGTTTTGCTTGGATCTGGTTTGGCGGCCATTTCCACTGCTGCCGCTGTGGCGGCTGTGGTATGGGCGGCCGTATTCGGCATCTCGGCAACCACTTCTTCAGTGGTCGCTTCGGGTTCGGCGGCGCTGATCACCGCCTCCGTGAGCACATACTCCCAGGTGAAGTCATCTTTGAGTATGACTCTTGCACCATTTTCAAGAGTGACTTCGGCCACCTGGGCCGGCTCGGCGATGGCAAAGCTTGAGCTCAGTATCAGTGCCAGGGCGCTGACGGCAAAGCTGGGTTTGAAAAGATTTTGTTTCGACATGAAAAAATTCGCTTGGCTGAATCCTGGGTCAACAATAACCGGGCTAACCTGGGCTGGCAATGACGAAAAACACAAACTTGGTTGCTTGGCATACAGCAAGCCGGGGTTGTATGTTCAAGTGCCTGTGCTTAGGGAAGGTGCGAACAAGCCCCATGCGTGCTCTGCGTCGGCTTACCGGCTTGGATACAAGGCGTGGTTCGCAGTAAATGGCCAAGTTCTTTGCAAGAAGGTGAGGTTGTTGCCCGCTAAAGTGTCAGCCTTGACTGCAAAGAGTGTCAGAATTGTCTTGTCGGCGACTTTGGCTCTGGGTATGCCTGAAGGGTAAGGGCATTATGATCTCTTATACTTTGGCTGCGGTAGAGAGTCCTATGACACATCCACCCGGCTTTGTGGCGAATTAAACCATTCAATGAAACAATCGCCAAGTTTGTAACTCTTTGGTCAGCGTTTACTTACAGCATACCCCCCTATATGATCCCGCTCTTAGTCTATTTGATAGTTTGGAGAGGGTATGCCGTCGAATACCAAGGCCTGGTTGTCGAAGGCTCTGCAATTTGGCGGGGGATGCTTTTACCTGTTGCTGGCCTCTTGGAGTCTGTTCCATGTGGCAGGTTGGGTGGGCACGCTACCTGACCATAGCGAGCACTGTCAGGAATCGATACTGCTGAGTAGTTGGTCGCCGGATAAAGATTGGCAGGCCGACATCAGTTTTTCCAACTGCAGCCTGCACGGGCACGGACATTGGCAGAGCCATCTGGACTTGACTGATCTTGAGTCGGGTGAGCATTATCCGAGTTTGCTGGTGGTATCCGGTCGCCACGATGAGCTGAAGCTCGACTGGCACAATCACAGAGAGTTATTGATTTCCGGGCTTCCCATAGATCACCTGGAGCACTTCCAGCAGCCATTGGGTGCTGAAGTGGTGCTCGCCCTAAAAGGTGATTGAGCGCACGTTTTCCTGTGCGGACGGGATCGACTGTTCAGCCAAAGTTAACACCTGTATGTTACTCTGCAACCTGACTCAGGTTTGAGTCGGGATGAGTGATTTTTCTCTGAGAGGTTAATTTTGGATAACTTGGACAAAGACTTGAGATTCGAACTGTCACACTGGTTATCGCAGCTGGGTATCGATAGCCAGCCAGCCGACGGTTTGTCCACTTCGCTCATGGTGCTTGCCTGCCTGTTGTTGGCGGGACTGGCTTATTTCATTGTTCGTCGCGGTGTGGTGCGGGCGATGAACCTGGTGATTCAACGTTCCAAGGTCACCTGGGACGACATCTTTATGCGCCATAGAGTGTTGGAAAAGCTGGCCATGCTGGTGCCGGCACTGGTGCTCAACCTGCTGATCCCCATAGCACTGACAGACCATAAACTGCTGGCCAGTCTGGTCGACAGGCTGCTGAGTGTCTGGCTGGTCGTCTTGCTGATCCGCGCTGCCTATTCGGCATTGGATGCGGTAAACGAGGTGGCGGATGTTAAGCTGATTAGCCGTCGTCTACCGGTGAAGAGCTTTGTGCAGTTGATAAAGCTGTTCCTGTTCTTCGTTGCCATCATTATTTCCATCTCTGTGCTCGCCAACCAGTCTCCTGTCTACTTCCTCAGCGGCTTGGGTGTCGCCACAGGTTTGGTGATGTTGGTGTTCAAGGACACCATTCTGGGGTTTGTTGCCGGTATTCAGCTGGCGGCTAACCGCATGGTCAGCACCGGCGACTGGATCCAGATGGATAAATACGGCGCCGATGGCGCGGTGGAAGAGGTGTCGCTGACAACGGTCAAGGTTCGCAACTGGGACAAGACCATCACAATGATCCCGGCCTATGCGCTGGTATCAGACGCCTTCCGTAACTGGCGTGGTATGTCTGAGTCCGGCGGCCGCCGAATCAAGCGCTCGGTCAACATAGATATCAACAGCATACGTTTTCTGACCGAAGAGGACAGGAAGAAGCTGGAGAAGATTAACCTGTTGAAAGAGTACCTGCCGAAGAAGATCCATGAGATCACTGAATGTAATGCCAAGGTGTCGGATATCGAAATGCCGGTCAATGGCCGCAGGCTGACCAATGTGGGAACCTTCAGAGCCTACCTGCTGGAGTATCTCAAGCACCACGACAAGGTGCATAAGGAGATGACCCTGATGGTGCGGCAGTTGGCACCCACCACCGAAGGTCTGCCGATCGAGTTATATATCTTCACCAATGATACCCGCTGGGCATATTATGAAGATATTCAGTCAGATATCTTCGATCATATCTTTGCCATCTTGCCACAATTCGATCTGCGTGCTTTCCAGGGCCCAACCGGCAATGATATTCGCAGCTTAAAAGATAATGGAGCCGGTGCAAATAAACCCACGTAGGCTTATTTACACCTTCCCTAAAGCCCTTCCTTAATCTTTAACGGCCAATACAGTGGCGAGGGTGACAAACACCCCGCCACTGACGCGATCCAACCAATGCAGCCGTTGGCTGCGCTTAAGCCATGAGGCCAGCACACTGGCCATAGAGGCGTAAATCATCACAAAGCTGAAGTCTACCAAGGCCCAGGTGGAAGCCAATACTGCCAACTGAGGTCCCTGGGGTGCGCTTACATCGATAAACTGTGGAAACAGGGCGGCGAAAAACAGCAGATCCTTGGGATTGCTGATCCCCACCAGAAACGCCTGTCGAAACAGACTGAAAGGATGGCCACGTCCCTTGGGGCCGACACTTTGCTCGGCCGCATGGGGCTTGGTGAGCAGCAATTTAATCCCCAGATACATTAGGTAAGCGGCACCGCACCATTTGAGCAGGGTAAAGCCGTATTCGCTGGCATGCAGCAGGGCGCTCAGTCCGGCGATGGAAGCCAGCATCAACAGCAAGGCTGCCGTGACACTCCCCAAGGCCGTGGCCAGACTGCGGCGTTTACCAAAATGGATCCCGTGAGAGATAGATAACATGGCGATCGGGCCGGGGGAGATGGCTATCAGTAAGATCGCAAACAGGTACAGCAGGAAGGTCTGGTGATCCATAATTTTGTATACAAAGTTTCCGGGTAAGCGTCACTATAGTCCGGTGACGCCTGCCGGACAAGACTCACTTGTCCGCTGAATAGTCCGGAATCGCCTTGGGGAAGCGGCCGCGAATACCGCGGTAGAAGGCGATAAGCTGATCCATGTCTTGCTGCATGTCCGCACTCGGTATCAAAGGCTGATTGATCACTACCGCCTTCTGGCTGAAGTCCAACCCCACGGCCACAATCGGTACCCCTGCCTTGGAGGCGATATGGTAGAAGCCTGTCTTCCAACGCTTCACCGGGCTGCGGGTGCCTTCCGGAGCAAGCGCCAGCTTGAAGTTGGGATCCTGACGATACAACTCGCTGACCGCATCGACCAGATTGTTGTTCTTGCGTCTGTCTACCGGGCTGCCGCCTATGGCTCTGAAAAACCAGCCCCAGGGAGGAATGAAGAGTTGATGCTTGCCGAGAAAGTGGATCTTGACCGCCAGAGCCCCACGGGCGAGCACACCGAGAATAAAATCCCAGTTACTGGTGTGGGGGGCCACTATCACCAGATACTGCGGGGAGTCGGGCAGTTGTCCGCGAATTTGCCAGCCGAACAGAGAAAGCAGCCATTGGCAGATTTTTTTAAACATAGAGAGATGCCAAACCTTGGGTTGATTAAAGGTATAGTCCAAAAGTGGTCAGGGAGACGTCAGTCCTGTGCTTGGCGAAGACTTTCATTGACTTAACATAAACCTTCACTTAAGCAGTGGCCGAGGGAAAACATGATTTCAGCATTATCCCGTTTGTGCAAGCCTGGGTTCTTCTTCCTGAACACAGCCTGGCCGTCCACATCATACCAAGACGATGATTTACCCAGATCTGTCCCTATCGTACAAGGTAAGATGCGAACGAATCTCATATGTGCTCTGCGTCGGCTTACAGGACTGGATGCAAGGCATGGTTCGCAGCAAATGGCCCTGGTCCTTTGCAAGAAGCACTTCCCAAACAGATAGGTTAGTATCATACATAGAAGCCCAGTGATTGTGGCGACACAGTTTCCGGGTCTTGTTCAGGGAGGTGCAAAGGAGGGAGTATGAAACAATTAATCTTTGGGCTCATGTCTGTACTGCTGCTTGCGATCGCCCCGGCCAAAGCGGTACCGACAGATGAAATTACCGAGTTGCTTAATCGTCAGCAACAAGCCTGGAATCAAGGCGACATCAATGCCTATATGTTGGGCTACTGGCACGATCCCAAGCTGAGATTTGTCTCCAAAGGCGAGTTCAGATATGGCTGGGACAAGATGCTGGCTGCCTATCAGCGCAGCTATCCGGATCGCGCGACTATGGGCCAGCTCAAGCTGGAGCTCAAGGATGTGCAGATGTTGAGTAACTATTCCGCCTTGGTGGCCGGTCGTTGGGTACTGCTAAGGCAAAAGGATAGTCCATCCGGGGTCTTTACCCTGTTGCTGGAGAAGAAAGACGACCACTGGGTAATCACTCACGATCACTCATCATGACTTGCATAGGGAATTAGATTTATCTAATATCTATCCATTAAAAAAATCTAATGGAGTGCCCTATGTTGAAACCTACACTTATCGCCTTGGTGGCTTTCGCCTTGGTGAATCAAGCCATAGCCGAGCCGGCAACGGCAGAATTCAAAACCGAGGCAGCCTCGCTGGCCAAGCGCTTTGCCCAAACACTCAAGCCGCAACTGCAGCAAGCTCTGGCCGAAGGTGGCCCGGTGGCAGCCATCGAGGTTTGTTCCCATAAGGCGCCGGAAATTGCCCGCCAGCTCTCGGTCGAGAGTGGTTGGCAGGTGAAACGTGTCAGTCTGAAACCCCGTAATCCGGCGGCCGAGCCGGAGGCTTGGCAGCGACAGGTTTTGCTGTCATTTGATACGCGGGCCGCAGCCGGTGAAGACCCGCAGACTCTGAGCCAGGTTGCCCAGACAGAGTCACAGCTGCGCTTTATGAAGGCCCAGGGTGTAGCGCCGCTTTGCCTCACCTGCCACGGTAGCCAATTGGCGCCCGAGGTCAAAACCGCATTGGATAAGTACTACCCGAATGACAGCGCCAGAGGTTATCAGCCGGGGCAGATCCGCGGCGCTATCAGCATAGTGGCTCCGCGTTTGTCAGCGCAAAACTGAACTGCTCCAACCCCAATTGCCGCCCCTTGCCATCATACCTGGCTTCGTAAAAGTTCAGCTGACCCTCGCGGGAGAGGAATATCAGGCTGGTGGCCCGGGTGCCGTATTCCGGGTGGCGAATATAGATGGACGACAGACGCCGCTCCCATTCCAGGCTGACACCTGTGGTTGGCAGGCTGGTGTCCGGCGCCGGGGTCTCATCACGCATTATTGCCAGCAGCTTATCTATATCCGGCTTGGCCGATTGGCTTATCAATCGCTCCAACGCCTGCTCGCCGCGGGCCATCTTGGGCCAGATATCATCCAAGGCACCATTGCTGATGGCGTGAAAGCCCCTGTTCAAGCGGCGCAATGACTTATCCGGGCTGTGATAACACCAAAAGTGCTTGCCCTGGCCGAAAACCAGATTGAAAGGATTATAGTTGTCGCTGTGCTCGCTGAGCCATTGCGGCTCTATTGGCGTTTGGCTATCGAGCGCCTTGAGTACCAACTCCCCGCGGCTGCGCATACCATCCGGCTGAGTGATCGGCTGACGGATATTGGTGAGGCCGGCCACCGTTCCCAGGCGATTACAGCCAAGCCAGGTACCCCCGGCCTGCAGATCCTTGCCCGCCAGCAGTTGCTGCTGTGGTGGCCAAAAGTGTGCCGGGGCCGTGGGCCTGTGATGAAACTCATCGCGATTGGCGCAGAGGATCAGCGGATAATCCGGGTGCTGATCCAGCGCCAGAAACAGAATGCACATGGGCTGTCCTTATGCCTGGTCTAAATGCGGGCTTATCCCACAAGTTAGCCAACAAAGGCGCCAATTGACAGGGTTAAATCAGTGAGAGCCTTTGTCTTGATGCTCATGGCCATTATGGTGAGCATGGCTGTGTGAGTCATGGCTGCTCGAACCGTGGCTATGTGAACCATGGTTGTGGCCTGAGTCATTGTGTTGTCCCGAGCCATGATCATGGCTGTGGCCTTTGGCCAGCCACATTCCCCGCAAAAACTTGCGTGGCCCCTGACGAAGCAAGCTGCTGGAGTAGAGCAGACACAGCAGCGTCAGCGCCGGGTAGCTTATCTCTTTCGGCAGATCGCCCAGTTCACGCCACTGTGGTTGCCACCAGGCAATGCCGCTAAGCAAAATGAGTAGCAGCAGTAACATACCGAGCCGTTGGCTCCAGCTCATCAACTTGAGTTGTGACAGGTTAAGCACAGGTGCGGCTATCAGGGTCAAGGCTACTGCCAAGGGGCTCCAGCCACTGTAGGTTAGCGACATAGCCAACACGGCGGCGCCCAGATTACAGAAACGCAGCGGCAGAAACAGCAAGGCCAGCACCAGCACTTGCGCCACCGGATGCGACAGCGGCACTGACGGATGGCCTATCAGATTGGCGAGGATCAGACTGAGCAAGATCCAGGGCGCGCTTCTATCCACCAGATGGGTGAAACCGAAATGCCAGGCCGACTGCGGCACCTTGGCGTGGGGATCGGTCAATTCGACGTGGGCACGGCTCAAAAACAGTCCCAACGCGACAAGAGCGAGTGCTTGCAGCAGGGCAAACTGCCAGCCCAGCAGTACCAAGGTCAGCAACAAGGCTTCAGGGCCGGCGAGACGCTGCAGCCAGCGCCCCGGTAGCGAGGCTTGAGTGGGAGACAGCCCCGCGGCAAAACGTATGCTGGCCAGGGCATAGGCTGCCAGCAATACCGGGGCCAGTAACAACAGCCAGTGCAGCAGTTGATCTGTGCTGTGGTCATGATGAGCGTGTTGGTGGCCGCCGGAATCCATCATCAGCAGCAATGCCAGCAGGCCTATCCCCAGCAGGCTGCCTATGCCGGCATGGTATTCATATTTGCTGCTAGGGGTTTGCTGCCCATGGCCATGGGGCTGATGCAGCACCACATGCAAAATAGAACCTGTGACAAAGGCTTGCAGGTAAACGGTATTATCCAGGCTCAGATGGCTGAGCAGCTGCTCACCGGCGAAGTAGCCCACAGAAGTCAGCGCCATCATGGCCAACAAAACCAGGCTGGCCCAACGAGTGCCGACCTGGGGTTTGAGTAACCACCAAATCGCCAGGCCCACTGGCAGCCTGTGCATGATTACCCCAAGTGCCAACAGGCTGGAGTTGCCTTCCTGTTGCGCCAGCACCATGGCGCCACCATCTGTGATGGTGTGCAGCAACAAGCCGCCGATCCCCAGCGTGAGGGTCAGGTTATGGGTGATCTCTGAATAGCGATGAAACAACTTCTCGCTGGCACTCGGGCCCCAAAGGCCGAGGATTACGAAGATGATCGCCAGTATGCCGCCGTGTTCCAGCAGTTCCGGCAGGATATGGATCAGTACCAGGCCGCCGAGGGAAACAAAAATAAAGCCGTCCAGACCCTTCTGCAAACCGCTTCCTGAAGAGAAGTAGCGATAAAACAGTGGACCCAGGAGCAGGGCGATACAACTGGCGACGAGATAGAGCATGAATTTCACGGCTGAAGTTTAGAGAACGCCATAGTATACCAGCAGCTGCGCAAATGAGCAGTGCCGTTACCTGGAATTTACCTTGAAGGATTTTCCACCCGAGACCAAGGATAAAAGTCCACTGCCGGTGACCAAAAAGTTATACAATAGTCGACTCTATGTTGTTTTGTTGGTGAATGGATATTTATGGATACTCTGTCGGCTGCCGTAATGCTGTTTCTCATTATGGATCCCTTGGGCAACTTGCCTATCTTTGCCTCTATATTGCGTCATATAGAGCCCAAGAAACGCCGCCGAGTGCTGATCAGAGAGCTGATTTTTGCCTTGTTGATCATGCTGTTGTTTCTTTACGCCGGTGAAGCCATCCTGAATTTCCTCAATCTCAAGTCAGAATCGGTCAGTATTGCCGGTGGCATTATCCTGTTCCTGATAGCCATCAGGATGATCTTCCCCCAACCCGGTGGGGTGGTGGGCCTGGCCGCCGGTGAAGAGCCTTTCATTGTGCCGATGGCGATTCCCTTGATGGCGGGCCCTTCGATTCTGGCGGCGCTGATACTGCTGGCCCATACGGATAGCAGCCGTATGACGGACTGGACCATAGCCTTGGTAGCGGCTTGGGGCGCCAGTGTGGTTATCCTGATGTTCTATAAGCTATTTACCCGGGTGTTGGGTGACAAGGGGCTCACGGCGGTCGAGCGCTTGATGGGTATGGTGCTGGTGATGATTTCGGTGCAGATGTTCCTCGATGGCGTCTCCCGATATTTGAATCCCTGAGTTGTTAACCGTTTTGTTGAGTCGAGGTAGAAGTGCTTAGTTGTGCCCTGATCTGTGCTTTGAGTCTGGCCGCCGGAGATTATGACAATCTCTTGCCCTATCAAGGCACGCCGCAACAAGCACAGGAGCGGGATGTCGCCGGGAATCTGAAGATCCCCGCTGTCTACATGGATATGGGCGCCTGGCATGGATACCATCTGCCTGATGATCCTGCATTTTATGGCAGCTTCACCGGCCCCTTGATCATCGCCCAGGAATACAGCCTACATCTGGCGCCCAGCTTGCAGCACCTCAGTGTATTGGAGTTGAGCACAGGGCAGGCGAAGAATTTTGCCGAAGCGGAGAGACGCCTGTTCAGTCGCCCGGATGGCCTGTATCAGGAATATCGCTGGAAAGATCTCAGCCTCAGCACCAGGCTCTATTTTGCCGATGAGCGCAGCTCACTGATTGAGACTGTGCTGGAAAATACCGGCTCCCAAGCCGGTCAGTGGCAATTGCAGTGGCAGGGAGAGCCCTTCGACAAGGCGGTAGGCAAGCCCTGGATTGCCGGCAGACAATTTGCGACCAATCAACTGGAGTGGCAGTTTCGGCCACTGAGAAAAACCTGGTCGCTGCTGCTCGATGATGCCAAATTCCGCATAAGCTTCCGTGAACCCACCTTCCTGGAAGAGCGGGGGGCTCGGGGGTACCGAGCCAGTTCTGAAGTGCTGAACCTGGCCCCCTCTGAGCGACGCAGTTTTCTCAGTGCCCAGCAATATTTTCACACCGCAGCTGAGGCAAAGCCGCTGCAGTGGCCTAAGTTGTTGCAGAGCGCCGAGCGCAACCATAGTCGCTGGGGTTGGCGTCTGGCCAAGTTAGCCGATGGCGACTTGGGACAAAAGCGCATGGCTGCCAGGGCCATCAGCACCCTGACACATAACTGGCGCAGCCCGGCCGGGGCCCTGCGTCACCACGGGGTAACGCCTTCGGTCACCTACCAATGGTTCAATGGTCTCTGGGCCTGGGATAGCTGGAAACAGGCGGTGGCCTTGGCGCGAGTCGAGCCCTGGCTTGCCAAGTCCAATGTGCGGGCGATGTTTGACTATCAATTTGATGAGCAGGATCCCGTCAGGCCCCAGGATGCCGGCAGCATGCCGGATGCGGTGTTTTACAACCAAGATGCGGCCCGCGGCGGTGACGGCGGCAACTGGAATGAGCGGAATGGCAAACCGCCGTTAGCGGCCTGGGCCGTATGGGAGATCTACCTTCAGGACGGTGACAAGGCATTTGTCGCCGAGCTTTACCCAAGACTGATGGCCCTGCATGCCTGGTGGTATCGCAACCGGGATCATGACGGCAATGGCCTGGCGGAATATGGCGCCAATTTGCATCCGCTGCACGGTGAGCCCGGGGCGCTTAATCGTGATGCCATCATTCAGGCGGCAGCCTGGGAGTCCGGGATGGACAATGCGCCCAGATTCGATGCCGATAACAGCTTGAAAGTACTGGAAAATCGCGACGCCAAGGGGCGTTTGCTCGGCTACTCACTCAATCAGGAGAGTGTCGATCTCAATGCATTTCTCTATGCCGATAAGCAGTATCTGGCGCAAATGGCCAGTCTGTTGGGGCGGGAAGCCGAAGCAATGCAACTGCGGCAACAGGCCCAGCGACTGGGACAAGCGATTCGGCAGACGTTTTACGACCCTGCCAGCGGTTTCTTCTATGATGTACGCTTCGATGCCGAGGGCAAGCGGCGATTGCTCAGCGACAATAAGGGCACTGAAGGTTGGATCCCGCTGTGGGCCAGTGTCGCTTCGCCTGAGCAGGCCG
Source organism: Shewanella sp. K8 (assembly GCF_028823715.1). Lineage (NCBI taxonomy): Bacteria > Pseudomonadati > Pseudomonadota > Gammaproteobacteria > Alteromonadales > Shewanellaceae > Shewanella > Shewanella sp. K8. Next base: position 81,289 of record NZ_JAPEHY010000018.1, on the reverse strand, counting down.
AAGCGCTGGTAAAGCGGCAACTTAGGCCAGAAAGCTTCGGCACCCAGGTGCCGTTTCCGACCGTGAGCCGCGACAGCCCAGCGTTTGCCCCCGACAGATATTGGCGCGGGCCGGTATGGCTGGATCAGGCCTTCTTTGCCATCAAGGGGTTGCAGCATTACGGTTACCGGCAACAGGCAAGTGCAATGTCGCGGCGTTTGCTGGCGGCCACTGCCGCCGATAGCCGGGATCTGCCGATACGGGAAAATTACCATCCGCTCAGTGGTGAAGGACTGCATTGCACCAACTTCAGCTGGTCAGCTTCGGTCTTGTTGTTGCTTTATAGCGAAGGTTTGTTGTCTGAGGCTGAATAATCCCTGAATGAGGCGAATTGGTCGCGACTTTCTGCTGTGCAATCTCATGTGCTGCTGTTAATCTTCTGTACTATCTCTGTTAACGATAAGGTGCGACCGGTGCGACTGCCATCAACTCTTGCTATCTGTTTGTTTCTGGGTGCCTGTCAGGCCGGGGACGGCACGGGAACCGATGTCGTTCAGGAAGGAAACCGAGAGGTTAAACCTTTGTTGCCCTGTGGCAGTGGGGCACCTGTAGTAAATCGGGCTAAAATTAAAGCCAGTCTGATAGAGCGCAACATCATCACTCCGCAAATGAGTGAGCAAGAGGCCGAAGCCAAGCTCTCTGAGTATATCCAGCAGCGCAATCAGAAGTTTGAAAAGTGTATTAAGGAGCCCAAGTCATGAGTTTGAAGTCGTTACTGGCCCTGGCCTTGGGGGCATCTTGTCTATTTGGGGCAACGAATGTTTTAGCCGCTACGGCTCCGGCGGATCCCGGAGTGATCAATAAAGAGCAGATCCTCTATTGGCTGGTGAAACGCGGTGAACTTGATGCCGAGGCCTCTGAAGAGGAACGGCAGCAGGCGCTGGCGGCCTATACGGCCAAATCTACTGGTGCAGGCAGCAAGGCCGCACAAGTGCTCAAGGCCAGAGAACAGCAACTGCTGCAACAGGCACGAAGTAATAGCCTGCGTCAAAGCAAGTTAATGCGGGCACAGTCGCGGGTGGCCGATACCGATGTAACCAAGCGGGTCAAGGTGTTGGCCGTGCTGGTGGATTTTCCCGACTTGCCCTATAACAACAATCGCCTGAGTCCAGGCGATACCGAGATGTATTACGCCAACTACTCGGTAGCCCATTACCGTGGTCTGTTGTTTTCCGATGCAGGTTTCCCTGGGCCCCAGGGGCAAACACTGCCCTCAGCCTATCAGTACTATCAAGCGGTTTCCGGCCAGAGCTTTTTCTTCAACGGTGATGTGAAAGGTTGGTTCAGAGCCAGCCAGAATGCCGCCTACTATGGTGCCAACGACCCGAATAATAACAATGACGACAAGGCTGCCACCGAATTGGTGGAAGAGGCGGTCGCGGCTGCAGTTGCTACCATGAGCGCCGATGAGCTGGCGCAGTATGATATTGAAGATCCTTATGATATTGACGGCGACGGCAACCTGGATGAACCCGATGGGATTTTGGATCATGTGATGATCTTCCATTCCAGCATAGGTGAAGAGGCCGGTGGCGGCGTGCTCGGTGATGATGCCATCTGGTCACACAGATTCTTTGTTCCCTCGGCGCCAGGTCAATATGGTCAGGCTATCCCGGGCAGCAATATGCGTCTGTTCGGTTACACCATTCAGCCGCTGGATGCCGGAACCGGTGTCTGTACCCATGAGTTTGGTCACGACCTCGGTTTACCGGATGAGTATGACACCAGTACCGAAGCCAGCGATGGCTCGCCTGTGGGCCTCTGGTCTCTGATGTCCGGCGGCAGCTGGGCAGGTTCTCCGAGAGGCTCGCAGCCAAGTGGTTTCAGCCCCTATGCCCGCTCATTCCTGCAGGACAGATACAAGGGCCGCTGGGTCAACGAACAATCCCTGGATTATCAGGCGCTGGATAGCAACGGTACTCAAGTGACGCTGGAGCATGCCAATAGCAGTGGCGTAAACCAGTTGGCCATCAAGCTGCCGTCCGATTCCATCGCCTTCACCCCTGCCTATCAGGGGCAATACCAGTACTATTCGAATCAGGGCGATCAGCTCAACAATGCATTGTCGTTCGAGTTGCAACTACCCATGAGTACCAGTTTGACCCTGAAGATGAAGGCCCATTGGCAAATAGAGCAGGACTACGACTATGTGCAGCTGCTGGTGGATGGGGTGCCATTGGCGGGAAGCCATACCAAGAGCAGCAACAGCATCAACAATGCCGCCAATATTATCAGTGGTGACTCGGCGGCCTTGTCCGGTGGTGAGGGGGAACAGGGCTGGCAAGAGATAAGCTTTGATCTCAGCGCCTATGCCGGTATGAGCAAGCAGATAAGCCTGGTGTATCGTACCGATGAGGCGGTCGGTGGCTATGGCTTTGCTGTCGACGATATACGTCTCGAGAGTGACGGCAATCTGGTCTATAGCGATGATGCCGAGACGGCTCTGGAGACTGTGGTGCTTTCCGGTTTTGTTCGCACCGACGATACTCGCCCGGGCGCGCCGCGGCGTTATCTGCTGCAACTGCGCAACTATCAGGGCGTTGATGCCGGACTGCAGCAGGATAGCTATGAGCCGGGGCTCTTGGTTTGGTATGAAAACTTGGCCTACAGCGACAACAAGGTGGCCGAGCATCCTGGATACGGCCTCATTGGGGTGGTAGATGCGGATCAAAACCTGATAGGTAACCGGGACTCTGAGGTGCAGGTCCGTGATGCCAGCTTCAGTCTCTATCCACAGTCGGCTTTCTTCGGTGATACCCATCTTGGCAACAATAGTCTGTTTGATGACAGCGATGACTATAGCGCACCACTCAAGCCTCAGGCTGGCCTGGTGCTGCCCAAGGTGGGTCTTATGGTGCAGCTGCTGACCCAGGAGCAAGACAGCAGCCAGGCGCAACTGTTGGTGAGTAAACGCGGTGACAGCAACGGCACAGAACTCAGCGCCAGCATTTCGGCCCAGCAGGAAGGTGGCGATGTCAGTTTCAGCGCCAATCTCAGTGGCGGTACTGCACCTTACACTTATCAGTGGGACTTTGGTGTCGGCGGCGTTGGCAGTACCCTGGCGACGCCTCAATACAGCTACAGTGAGTCCGGCACCTACACAGTCACACTGACGGTGACAGACGCCAATAACTGGCAGACCGTGACCAGCTTGCAACTGACTGTCAGCATTCCTCTGTCGGCGCTGTTCGATATCAGTGGTACAGGTTTAACCGTGCAGTTCAATAATCTCAGCCGCGGTGGCAGCGGAGAACTCAGTTATCAGTGGGACTTTGGTGATGGCCAGAGCAGCACTATCGCTTCTCCCTCGCATACCTACAGTGCGGCGGGCAGCTACAGTGTGCGCTTGGTTGTGACTGACTCACAGAATAATCAGAGCAGTAATAGTCGTACCTTGGTGGTCTCCAACCCGGTTGTGCCTAATACGACACAAAGCAGTTCCGGCGGTGGTGGCAGTCTCGGTGGCCTGAGCCTATTGGGGCTGGCACTGATCGCCTGGCGGCGCAGGCGTTGACAGAATAAGGGACGCCTTGGCGTCCCTTATGTTTTGGGGAGTTCAGCAAAGGCTTTGTTTGATTAGGGGGTTAGTGGCCCTTGGTTAATGGCGGCAACCGCCGCCGGCAGGAAAATTTCACCGACAATCAGCTGTTGCTCATGGAAGTGAAAATAACGTCTTCTGCCCCATATTGCCTCAGTGGTGGGTTGTGACAGTGAGTCGGCGAGGGAGGCAATCCTGGATTGGCTGTCGAAACTGGCGACCTCTATGGCGCCGGGTTCAAAGCCGATATCGCCGAACAACAACTCTCCCAGGGGGCGGGTGCCCAACTTGCCCAGTCTCTGCTGTTGCTCCAGCAGCTTTGCCGGGATCAGGGTGCGGCCAAAGACCCAGGGAGTACCGTCCAGGCAGAGCAATACTTCCCTGATCCAGATGGCTTTATGTTCCTTACCCTGCCACTCCCGAGTGGATGAGGGCAGCATGGCTTCGCCGAGCAGTTTGACCTCAAAGTGGTTGCAGCAACTCTTGAGTCTCTTGGTGAGACTGCCGGTCGCCAGCAGCCAATCGTGCAATGGCGCTGCGGGAAGTTGCTGTGATTGCTCTGGCGAAAACCACTGAATTGATTCACCATAAGGAAAGCTTAAACTGGTCACACTCATCGGATACCCGGTACAATATTACAACCCGGGAGTCTATCACGCTTGCCCACAGGCAGATAGATCGCAAGGGGCGTCGGCACAAGTCACGGGAGCTTGATACTCAATATGAAACGCGTTTTGACACTGTTGTTTTTTATGCTGGCAGGCATGTTGCAGCCTGTGATGGCGGCCGATGAAAAGCCCGCCGAAGATACTTATGCTTACTATGGCTTCGAGCCTGAAATAGTGACCAACTATATCTCCAACCGCAAGAAGTTGGGGTTTGTGCGCATCAGTGTTGAGCTGATGGTGAAAGATCCCCAGGACCTGGTGGCCTTGCAACACCATGATCCCCTGCTGCGGGCCGCGATAGTGGAGATTCTCGGTAACCAACCCGAGGACAGGGTCAAGTCGCTTACCGGCAGAGAAGAGATCCGCCGTGAGTGTTACGACACAGTCAATCGTTTGCTGGAGCAGGAAACCGGTCGGGCGCTGGTGGTGAATCTGCTGTTTACCAAATACCTGTATGACTGAGGTAAAAAAGCATCGGCTCAACGCCTCGAAAGGCAAGGCCAGGGCCGAGATAAAGGTTAGGACAAGAGTAAAGAAAAAGACCCAAGAGACGACGGCCGGCAAAACCTCGGTTAAAACGGGCGGAAAAGCCAAGGACAAGGGCCTCCATCCGCGCAACCTGCACCGCCAGGGCTATGATTTTACCACCCTGGCCGCCAGTTATCCTGCGCTTGCGCCTCACCTTATCACCACAGACTATGGCCAGGTTTCGATTCCCTTTGCCGAGCCGGAAGCTGTCTTGGCCCTCAATGCCGCCTTGTTGCAGCACCATTATCATATCCAGGGTTGGCAGTTGCCCGAGGGCTATCTGTGCCCGCCCATCCCCGGGCGGGTGGACTATCTGCATCATATCGCCGACCTGCTGGCCGAAGGCGGTAAAATTCCCCAAGGCCGGCGTATTCGCGGCCTGGATATAGGCACGGGAGCCAACGGCGTCTACCCCTTGCTTGGCTCAAGTGTCTATGGCTGGCAGTTTGTCGGGGCCGATATCAACCCCGTGGCGCTGGATAATGTCGCCGGCGTTTTACAGCACAATTCCAAGCTGGCCAGCGCCATTGAACTGCGGCTACAGCCCGAACCGGAACAGATATTTCATGGTCTTTTGCAGACCGGGGAGTGTTTTGATTTCAGCCTCTGTAACCCGCCGTTTCATGCCTCGGCCGCCGATGCCCTTAGCGGCAGTGAACGCAAACAGCGCAATTTGGCGGTAAGTCGCGGTGAGCAACATCAGCGTCAGGAACACAAGCTGAACTTCGGCGGTTGCCAGGCCGAGCTTTGGTGCGATGGTGGTGAGCTGGGGTTCCTGCTGCGGATGATTCACGAAAGCCGCGACTATGGCGGACAAGTGCTGTGGTTTTCTTCGCTGGTGTCCAAGGGTGACCACCTCAAACCCTGTCAGCAGGCGTTAAAGCAACTTGGCACCAAAGAAGTCAAGATACTGGAGATGCAGCAGGGCAATAAGCAGACCCGGGTGTTGGCCTGGAGTTTCTTTGATGCCGCCGCCAGACGCCAATGGTGGAAGTTCAAGGCTTGAGGCCCGCCGCTGGCAGGCCTCAAAGTGGATTGAAAATCCGAGTTACTCCGGACTCCAAAGCAACTGACCACAGTCAGTGAGGTCATAGCCGCCGAGCAGGGCGGCCATCTGCCGGGTGTGGCTGCCGCCGAGCATCTTGAACAGTTGCTGCAACTGGCGGCGGAAGTAGATCCCCTGTGGCATGACAAAGTCGAAAGACTCAGTCACCAAGGGCACAAAGCTCAGGCCGCTTTCCATGGCGACAGCCTGACAGCCGAAACCTATATCAGCATCGCCTCGGGCAATATAACCGGCCAACTCCCGCTCACTGAAGGCGGTGAGTACTGAGTTGAGCTGCTCAAGCTTGGCGCCCTGTTTCAACAGCCAATGTTCCAGATGTTGCTGGCTGCCGGCGCCGCCTTGGCGGGTAACCCAACGCCAGGAGAGTTGCAGTACCTTGCTTTCTTCCTGACACCTGTGGTGCATATCCGGCCGCACAATTAGCCCCTGCTGGCGGTTATAGCCGTGAACCATGATCCATTGCTGGTGGTTGGGATACCCCTTCAGCAACGCCGTATGGCGGATATTGCGCTCCTCTAAACTGCCCCAATGCAAGGTACAGACATCGGCGTAGCCCTTGGACAAGAGCTCCAGCCCCAGGCGGGAACCTGTGGCGCTGTAGCTGATCAGTTCTCGACTGCCTACCTGGGCCATCAACCTGGCCACCTGCATCGACAGCAAGGGGTCATCACTGCCGGTGATCAACAGTCGGTCGGTTAACATGCCACTGTGGCAGGAATCCATGATCCAACGGTCAATTAATATCTTTGGAAACAGCCATTTACCTGTGATTTTTGTCGCCGGCAGCATACGCTCGTTGGCCATGGCATAGACCTTCTTTTCGTTGAGGTCCAGATACTCGGCCACCTGCTTGGCGCTCATATAGACAAGTTCGCTGGGCTCCGTCATCACATCTCCTTGGTATCTTGGGTATCAGCGTGGATTGCTGGCATCAAACTCGATATTGTCGGCACCATTGTACACCAGGAAATGGCGTCCCTTGGCGCGGGCGACCATGGTGATCCCCAGCTTTTGTGCCAGTTCCAGGCCCATTTGGGTGACACCGCTGCGGGACAAGAGCACGGGGATCCCCATCTTGGCGACCTTGATAACCATCTCGGAAGTGAGCCGCCCCGTGGTGTAGAAAATCTTGTTGTCGCCTCTGTCCTGCTCCAGCCACATCTCACCGGCCAGGGTATCCACCGCATTGTGGCGGCCAACATCTTCGACAAAGGACTTTATCTTATCCGCTTCACACAGACCACAGCCGTGAACTGCGCCGGCATTCTTGTAGGTTTGGTTGTATTCACTGATGTTTTTCAACAGGGAGTAGAGCATGCTCTGCTTCAATTTCGGTTGTGGCAGGACTATGTCGTCCAATCCTTCCATAAAGCCGCCGAAGACAGTGCCCTGGCCACAGCCTGTAGTGACTGTCTTGTCGGCCAGCTTGGCGTCCAGATCCTCAGTCTGCTCACGGGTGATCACGGCAGCGGAAGCCACGTCCCAGTCGACAATCACAGATTCCAGTTGCGATACATCATTGATAAAGCCTTGATTCTTCAGGTAACCCAGTGCCAGGGCCTCGGCTCTTGCACCCAAGGTCATCAGGGTGACTATCGGTCGCCAGTTGAGGTAGACAGTCAGCGGTCTTTCACAGGCGACATACTTCTCCTGCAGTTGGCCATTCTCATCGACCGCAGTCACGGCAATGGTCAAAGGCACCTGGGTATTGGTCTTGATCAATTGGGGTTTGGCACTGGTCATTATCGAACCTTCACAGAGAGCATGGGCCACAGCATAGCAATATTTATACCGTCACAGGATTCAGGCTGCAAAATGCGTGATCCGCAGCAAGCGCCGGCGGCACTCAGGTCATGAATGTCCCAAACCAGATTGCATATTGGACAAAATGTCCTATTTTTAGCCTTAAATAGATGATCAAGTTCAAACTTATTTCTCAAATGGCAACTGGCACTAAAATTGCAAAGTCTTGGGGATCTTACTTATGCCCGAAAATAATCCCATCGGGAGGGAGAGTCAGTATGCAACATTCCGAAAGCGTATGGCCCATGTACGTTTCACTGAAAAAAGTGGAGAAACAGGTCGGTCGTTGGACATCCATCAGCTGGGAGCTGGATCAAATCGTGCCCGCCACCCATGAGGCGCCGCCGGGAGCCAAGCTGGTCCTGCTGGAGTTGTTTCGTGATGAGCGTGCCAGTTACCGCCTTAATCTGGATATGGACAATCCCATGCTTTACATAGTTTGCGACGAAGATGTCGAGGGCAACTGGATCCCAGCCGCCATCTCCGCCGACCAAAATGTCGCAGCCGGTTGTCTCGAAGGGGATACCCCGGTACTGAACATGCCGATGCCGGAGGCGATTGCCTGCTGGATTGAAGCCTTCATTACCCGCCACGGTGAAGTGGAAATCACCGCCCACAGACGTAAACATGTTAACCGCCGCAAGGAATTGGCCGAAGACAACATTCGGAGGCACTGATGGCCGAAAAGAGTGGATTCCTCAGCCGCTGGGCATTGCGTAAGCAGCAAGTACAGGACGGTGAAACCCCTATCGATGAACCGCTGCAAGACGTTCCTCCCCAAGCGGAAGTTGTTGCAGAGGCAGAGCCGGAAACTCAGGCCGCGCTCGAAACTCTGCCAGAGACTGAGTCGCAGGAAGAAAAACTGCTGACTGCCGAAGACTTGCCCGACCCCAGCGGTATCGAGGTTGGCGGCAGTTTCGCCAGCTTTATGGCCAAGAATGTCGACCCGGCAGTCAAGACCGCTGCCCTGCGTACCCTGTGGAAACAACCTCACTTCAATGAAATCGACGGCTTACTCGAGTACGCACTCGATTACAGCAACCAACCCAAGCTAACCGCTGAAGCTTCAGCTGAATTGGCCAAGAAAGTTTTCCGTCACGTACTGGAAAAAGAGGAGCCGGAAGAGACTGAGGAAGCACTGGCCGAAACCGATGCTTCCCTAGGGGATGCCGAGGCCGATGCGCCACAGTTAGCCGAGCAATCTGCGCCACAGTCGCCAACGGACAATTTGGACGGGGATGTGACTGCAGAGGCCCAAAATGCCACAGATGCAGTGGCCGAAACTCATAAGCCGGTTGTTTGACGTCAGTTTAACAGCCTTTAATGCCCATAATTTTGGTATGTGAATTGCTGTGTTCAGGCTATAGCAAGCTGTAAATCAATAATAAAAGCAGCAAGATAAAGAATACGGCCACCGCCATAAACTGTTCAGGAACGCAAAGTGAACAATAGTGTGAGCAATAATCCCGCCCAGCAAGCGCTGCGGCAGGTGCGTCGTGAGGTCAGCCAGCAGACTCAGATTCTGCAAAACCTGATCCCGCCGACCGTAAGTTACACCACAGAGGGGAATGTCCTGGTAATAGGCCCCGAGGATCTGGCTCGGCTGGCGGCAGACAAACTGTCTGCCATGGCCGGTAGAGTGATCTTGGCCAACGAGCCTATCACCAGCCAGGAAGAGGCCCATCTCGAAGCCGTAATGGCTGCCGCCGAAGATGTCGAGAGCTACTACAACAAGCTGATTGGTATCAAAGGCTTCCTCGGTCAATTCCAGGTGAGTGTCGAACATGACAATGGCGCCGCCGAGCTCAGTGTGGTTGCACTGCGCAAGCCGCATTTTGACCTGATCCTCGACCTGAGCCGCGAGCCGCAAATTCAGCTGGAAATGCTGCCACCCGGCTATTTCTATGTGGGTCAGGACCCGGAGAAACTGGCCGAAGCCTTGCAAGAGTTGCCCCAGATGATCGGCCAGTTTGACAAGCCTCGCTATGTCAAGGTCAACGCCGATCTCTGTGCCCACAATCGCAACGGCAATAATGGTTGTAACCGCTGCCTCAACTTCTGTCCGGCCGATGCTATCAAGAGCGTGGCCAAGCAGATTGAGATAGACCCCTATCTGTGCCACGGCGCCGGCAGCTGTACCAATGCCTGTCCAACCGGGGCCATTGCCTATGACCAGCCAACCCCTCAGGCACTGCATTCATACCTGAACAAGTTGATTTCCCGCTTCCGCGAGCAAGCCCAAACCGCGCCTGTGGTGCTGTTCCATGACATGGGACAGGGCGGCGCCCTGATCAGCGACGAGTTGCCGGGCGAGGTTCTGCCGGTCGCGCTGGAAGAAGTCACGGTTGCCAGCATGGATCACTGGATGGCTTCTTTGGCCTGGGGTGCGCGCCAGGTGTTGATCCTCAACACCAGTGCCACAGCACCGACTCTGACTCAGATGCTCAAGGGTGAACTGGGATTGGCCAATGCCATTTTGGATGAGATGGGGCAGCCACAAAGGATTCGGGTTATCGACGAAGCCGAGCTTGCCAATCTCTGGCCTATACTGGATGTAAGTCTGGACTGGCCTGTGATAGTGCCTGCGGCGCTCACTGAGGGTAACAAGCGCACCCAGCTGTATGCTGCTATCGATCACCTCAATGAGCAGGCAGCCAATGTTGATACCCAACTGGCCATGGGCAATGTTCCTTATGGCTTGGTTAATATCAATGCCGACAAGTGCACCTTGTGTATGTCTTGTGTCGCGACCTGTCCTACCCAGGCGCTGACCGACGGTGGCGACACTCCGGCACTGTATTTTGTCGAGCAGGATTGTGTGCAGTGTGGTCTGTGTGAGGCCGCCTGTCCGGAGAAGGTGATCAGCCTGACTCCTCAGGTCAATCTGGATAAGGCTGCACGGCAGCAGCGCCGGATCCTGAAAGAAGAAGCTCCGTTCGAATGTATTCGTTGTGGAGCGCCGTTCGCGACCCAGTCTATGGTGCACCGGATGCTGGATATGGTCGGAAGCCACAGCGCCTTCAGCGCCAACATTGAGCGTTTGAAGATGTGTGGTGATTGCCGGGTTAAGGATATGTTTGAAGACATACTCCAGGATCCGGAAAAGCAACTGAGATAAGAGATCCGCTATGACCGAAACAGTAAGAGAAGTATCAGAAAACGATCAGCTTAGAGCAGATATCTATCAGCTGCTGGCGGCGCTGCTGAGGCGCCACCCCAGCCCGGAATTGCTGAGTTTTCTTGGCGACCTCGAAGTCGACGCCAATGACGACAGTGATATGACCAAGGCCTGGTTGGCGCTCAAGTTGGCGGCCGTCCAGTTCGACAGTAATCAGTTGGAAGATGAGTATTTCAACATCTTCCTCGGCGTGGGCTCGGGGGAAATCCTGCCCTATGGCAGCTGGTTTATGACAGGTTCGCTGATGGACAAGCCCTTGGCTTTGCTGCGTCAGGATCTGATGCAGCTGGGCTTCGAGCGCGAAGAAAACGTCAAGGAGCCGGAAGATCATGTTGCCGCCCTGTGCGAGGTGATGAGCGTATTGCTGCTGGAAGCTCCAGCCCATCAGCAACTGGCCTTCTACCGCCGCCATATCGGCAGCTGGATCATACGTTTCTTCGATACCTTGTCCCGTTGTCCCTCCGCCGCGTTTTACGCCGTGGTGGCACAACTCGGCCGGGCCTTCTTTGAAACCGAAATCAATGAGTTTGAACAGCTGGTGCTGAGCACGCCCGTGGTGGAAACCCCGGCGGTACAGATCCAGCCCAAGGCCAGCGAGTTGGCCTGAGAATTTGCCCGTGGCAACACGGGCTAAAGCATGCGGGGGAGTTTCCCCCGTCTACCTTCAACACGAGGAGACACTATGAAGAAGCAAGCTTCCGACATGGGTCGTCGTCAACTGCTCAAGGCATTGGCGATCGGCAGTGCGGCAGGCGCGGTTGCGACTGTCAGTGGTCAAGCCTTGGCGGCCAAGCCTGAAGCACCAGAAGTGCCAAAGGGTGAGGGCTACCGTGAGACTGACCATGTGCGCAATTATTACGCCTCACTGCGTAACAAATAACGATAAGGAGAGTGTGTGATGCGATTAACCCGCAAAACAGACCAGGTCGCGGTGGCTGAAAAGCCCGCTCTGGGTCTGAATCGTCGTCAGTTCCTTAAGTCTGCCGGTTTGGCTACCGGTGGGATTGCCGCAGCATCTATGCTGGGCGCAGGAATGATGCGTAAAGCCGAAGCCAAAGATGTTCCTCACGATGCACCCACTGAAGTGAAGCGTACTATCTGCTCTCACTGCTCAGTAGGTTGTGGTATCTACGCCGAAGTGCAAAACGGTGTTTGGACCGGGCAGGAGCCTGCCGTGGACCATCCATTCAACCGTGGTGGTCACTGTGCCAAGGGCGCGTCACTGCGTGAGCACGGCCATGGTGAGAAACGTCTCAAGTATCCAATGAAACTCGAAGGCGGTAAGTGGAAGCGTCTCAGCTGGGAGCAGGCTATCAATGAAGTCGGCGACAAGATGCTGAAGATCCGCGAAGAATCCGGCCCTGACTCTGTGTACTTCATGGGTAGTGCCAAGTTCTCCAACGAACAGTCTTACCTGTACCGCAAACTCGCAGCCATGTGGGGCACCAACAACGTCGACCACTCGGCGCGTATTTGTCACTCTACCACTGTAGCCGGTGTGGCCAACACCTGGGGCTATGGTGCGCAAACCAACTCCTTCAACGATATGCACAATGCCAAGTGCATGCTGTTTATCGGCTCCAACCCCAGTGAAGCTCACCCTGTGGCGATGCAACACATTCTGGTAGGTAAAGAGCGCGGTGCCAAAGTCATAGTGGTTGATCCACGTTTCACCCGTACTGCAGCCAAGTCTGACGAGTACGTGCATATCCGTCCCGGTACCGACATCCCTTTCATCTACGGTTTGCTGTGGCATATCTTCGAAAATGGCTGGGAAGATCAGAGCTTTATCGATCAGCGTGTGTACGGTATGGAACGTATCCGCGAAGAGGTGAAGAAGTACAACCCTGCCGAGGTTGAGCATGTTGCCGGTGTCGGTGAGGCTCAGATGCGTCGCGTCGCCAAGATGATGGCCGAGCACAAGCCCGGCACTATCGTTTGGTGTATGGGGGGTACTCAGCACCACGTGGGTAACGCCAATACCCGTGCTTACTGTATCCTGCAGTTGGCTCTGGGCAACATGGGTGTTTCCGGTGGTGGTACCAACATCTTCCGTGGTCACGACAACGTACAGGGTGCCACTGACTTTGGTCTGCTGTTCGATAACCTGCCTGGTTACTATGGTCTGACTTCCGGCGCCTGGGCGCACTGGAGCAATGTGTGGGATCTGGATCCTGCCTGGGTCAGCAGCCGTTTCGACCAAGGCGAGTATCTGGGCCAGAAGCCACAGACTTCAGCCGGTATCCCTTGTTCCCGCTGGCACGACGGTGTGCTGGAAGACAAGAACAAGATTGCCCAGAAAGACAATATTCGTCTGGCCTTCTTCTGGGGTCAGTCTGTCAACACCGAAACCCGTGGCCGCGAGGTGCGTGAAGCACTGAACAAGATGGACACTGTGGTCGTCGTTGACCCATTCCCAACCATGGCCGGTGTTATGCACCAGCGTAAAGATGGAGTTTACCTGCTGCCGGCAGCGACTCAGTTCGAAACCTATGGTTCTGTGTCAGCTTCCAACCGTTCACTGCAGTGGCGTTCTCAGGTCATCGACCCTCTGTTCGAATCGTTGCCTGACCATGTGATCATGTACAAGCTGGCCAAGAAGTGGGGCGTTGAGAAAGAGTTCTGTAAGCACATCAAGGTCAACGGTGAAGAGCCGCTGGTTGAAGATGTCACCCGCGAATTCAACCGCGGTATGTGGACCATAGGTTACACAGGTCAGAGCCCCGAGCGTCTGAAGATGCACCAGGAAAACTGGGGTACCTTCGACTTCGATACCCTCGAAGCACCCGGCGGCCCAGCCAAGGGTGAAACTTATGGTCTGCCATGGCCATGTTGGGGCACGCCTGAGATGAAACATCCAGGTACCCAAATCCTCTATCGTACCGACCGTGAAGTCCGCTACGGCGGTGGTAACTTCCGTGCCCGTTACGGTGTTGAGCACAATGGCAACAACATACTTGCCGAAGGTTCCTTCTCCAAAGGCAGTGAGATTCAGGATGGTTACCCTGAGTTTACCGACAAGATGCTTAAGCAGCTGGGTTGGTGGGATGACCTGACCGAAGAAGAGAAGAAACACGCCGAAGGCAAAAACTGGAAAACCGATATTTCCGGTGGTATTCAGCGTGTGGCCATAGCTCACGGCTGTATCCCTTATGGTAACGCCAAGGCTCGTTGTATCGTATGGAACTTCCCGGACGACATTCCGTTGCACCGTGAACCTCTGTACACGCCTCGTCGTGACCTGGTCGCCAAGTACCCCACCTACGAAGACCGTATGGTGGCGCGTCTGCCGACCCTGTACAAGTCAATTCAGGACAAAGACTTCGCCAAAGACTTCCCGCTGGCACTGACCTCTGGTCGTCTGGTGGAATATGAAGGCGGCGGTGAAGAAACCCGTTCCAACCCCTGGCTGGCCGAGTTGCAGCAGGAGATGTTTATCGAGATCAGCCCGGGCGATGCAGCCGACCGCGGTCTACGCGATGGCGACGATGTTTGGGTACACAGCCCCGAAGGCGCCAAGATCAAGGTCAAGGCCATGGTAACGCCAAGGGTGATCAACGGTGAATGTTTTATGCCGTACCACTTCGCCGGTATCTTCGAAGGCGAGAGCCTGGTGAAGAACTATCCGGAAGGTACTGTACCTTACGTTCAGGGTGAATCGGCCAACACGGTTCTGACTTACGGCTATGATGTGGTGACACAGATGCAGGAAACCAAATCCAGCCTGTGCCAGATCACCAAAGCCTAACCGTACTTGATGAGGAGATAAGCCATTATGGCAGTCATGAAATTCTTATGTGACACCAAGCGCTGCATCGAGTGTAACGGTTGCGTCACAGCCTGTAAAAATGAAAACGACTCCGCGCTCGAGTGGGGTATCCAGCGTCGCCGCGTGGTGACCATCAATGATGGTCAGCCCGGTGAAGCGTCCATTTCAGTTGCCTGTATGCATTGTACCGACGCGCCTTGTATGGCCGTTTGTCCTGCAGACTGCTTCTACCGCACTGACGATGGCATAGTGCTGCACAACAAAGATACCTGTATCGGTTGTGGCTACTGCTTCTATGCCTGTCCTTTCGGGGCGCCTCAATTCCCGAAAAAGACCGCCTTCGGCAGTCGCGGCAAGATGGATAAGTGTACTTTCTGTGCCGGTGGTCCAGAGGAAAACTTCTCTGAAGCCGAGCGTAAGAAGTACGGTGCCAACCGTATCGCCGAAGGTAAGTTGCCTATGTGTGCCGAGCTTTGCTCCACCAAGGCACTGCTGGCCGGTGACGCGGAAGTGGTATCCAACATCTATCGTGAGCGGATGGCCGCCCGGGGTAACCCCAATGTGATTTGGGGCTACAATCCCAAGACCGGTGAGATCAACTGAGACAGAGCGGGGGTGGGCTAAGGCCCACCCTGACGAGGAGTGACTATGTTAATCAAATCACTGCGCAGTCTGTTCGCTCTGCTGGTATTGGTTGCCGGGCTGGGGTTTGCTTCCACAGCCATGGCCGCCGATGAACAGTCGAGCCAGCAACAGGCGCAGGCGCAAACCAGTGAGGCCGATCTTTGGCGCGCGGTAAAATCCGGTGAATCCGGCTATACCACAGCCAAGGGGGTTGAAACCGGCGTGCTGATCAACGTGGCCGGTAATCAGGGCAAGGAGCTGCGCAATCAGTACCTGACACCCATTATGGCGATTGCCGTAGTCGGCGTGTTTGGGGCGTTCGTGCTCTTTTACCTGGTGAATGGACCATCCAAGCTGCACCACGGTTTTTCCGGCAAGTTGGTGTTCCGTTGGAGTAAGGCGGACCTGATCATCCACTGGGTAGTGGCAATCAGTTGTCTTATCCTGATCTTCACCGGGCTCAACATCATGTTGGGTAAGCATGTGCTGCAACCCTATGTCAGTGGCGATATTTGGGCGGCACTGATCTATGGCTCCAAGACGATCCACGATTGGGTCGGGCCACTGTTCATCGCCTCCTGGGCGGTACTGGTGGTGAAATGGATGCCGGATCAGCTGTTCAAGAGCTATGACCTCAAGTGGTTCATGCTGGTGGGTGGCTACATCAACTTCGGCCCCTTCAAGGGTAAGCACCCGGATTCGGGCTTTGCCAACGCCGGTGAGAAGATGTGGTTCTGGACCCTGGCCATTTTCGGTCTGTTTATCAGCATTTCCGGCATCATGATGGTGTTGCCCAACCTGGATTTGCCCCGTGAAGCCTCAATGGCGGCGTTGTTGGTGCATGGTGTCAGTGCCACGCTCATTATCGCCTTCACCATAGTGCATATCTGGATGGCAACCGTACTGTCTGAGGGCGGTATGGAGTGTATGAAGTCCGGTTACTGTGATGAGAACTGGGCGATGCAGCATCACAATGTCTGGTATGACGAAATCAAGGCCAACGGTACGCTCAAATATCGAGATAATTGAGCCCCGACCTGATTAAAGACTGCAAACACCCCGGCCTGCCGGGGTGTTTTTTTATGATCTGTTTTTTAACATTGTTTACTTCAAAATCCGCGCGTCACTGATACTTTCGCTATTTTCCTTTTATTGAAAGTTTGAAGCAGTTAACGCTTTGAACAGCCGTTCCCATGGGGCCTACATTCAAACTGTCCCAGATCAAAATCCATCCAGTTGCAAAGCCTTATATTGCCCACGCTTATAGAAGGACTCTATTCATATGTAACGGAATTTTTACCTTTTTTGTACATGAGTGCAGCTTGAGTTGTTAAAGGGCTGGAGTGCACAAAAGAGAGTCGTGTCACCCGCAACGCGGGTGAAAATTATCAGGAGCGAAGATGAAAGACCAGAAGCCAGATCTGAACCGCAGATCCCTGCTGAAGGCTATCACCATAGGCAGTGCCGCGGGTGCCGCGATTGCTGCTACAGGGGTGAGCGCCGCTCAGGCCAATGAGCCTGTTGAAGCGAAGTCCGCAAAAAAGGGCTATCACGAAACAGCGCATATCCGCAGCTATTACAACAGCCTGCGTAGCTAATCCAGGAGATCTCAAGCGATGAAGTTAACTCGCACATCCAATGTCGCCCCTAAGGCTGACAAACCAAAACTGGGGATCAGCCGTCGTCAGTTTATGAAGAATGCCGGTATTACTGCCGGTGGTATCGCTGCCGCCTCCATGCTGGGTGCCGGCATGATGCGTCGTGCCGAAGCCAAAGATGTACCTCATGATGCGCCTATCGAAGTCAAGCGTACTATTTGTAGTGCCTGTGCCGTAGGTTGTGGTCTGTATGCCGAAGTACAAAACGGTGTTTGGACTGGTCAGGAGCCTGCCTTCGATCACCCATTCAACGCCGGTGGTCACTGTGCCAAAGGTGCTGCACTGCGCGAGCACGGCCATGGTGAGAAGCGTCTCAAGTATCCAATGAAGCTTGAAGGCGGTAAGTGGAAGCGTATCAGCTGGGATCAGGCCATCAACGAAGTTGGTGACAAGATGCTGAAGATCCGCCAGGAATCGGGTCCGGATTCTGTTTACTTTATGGGTAGTGCCAAGTTCTCCAACGAAGGTTGCTACATGTATCGTAAGCTGGCCGCCATGTGGGGTACCAACAACGTCGACCACTCTGCCCGTATTTGTCACTCTACCACTGTAGCCGGTGTGGCCAACACCTGGGGCTATGGTGCGCAAACCAACTCTTTCAACGACATTCAGAATGCCCGTGCCATTTTCTTCATTGGTGCCAACCCTGCGGAAGCACACCCTGTTTCCATGCAGCACATTCTGATCGCCAAAGAGAAGAACAATGCCAAGCTGATCGTGGTTGATCCACGTTTCTCCCGCACCGCGGCTCATGCCGATCTGCATTGCTCTATCCGTCCGGGTACCGACATTCCGTTTATCTACGGTATGTTGTGGCATATCTTCGAAAACGGCTGGGAAGACAAGACTTTCATCAAAGAACGTGTGTTCGAGATGGAAACCATCCGTGCAGAAGCCAAGAAGTTCCCACCTAAAGAAGTGGCCAACATCACTGGCTGTAGCGAAGAGTACCTGTACCAGGCCGCCAAGATGATGGCCGATAACCGTCCAGGCACTGTGGTTTGGTGTATGGGTGGTACCCAGCACCACGTAGGTAATGCCAACACCCGTGCTTACTGTATCCTGCAGTTGGCTCTGGGTAACATGGGTGTTTCCGGTGGTGGTACCAACATCTTCCGTGGTCACGATAACGTACAGGGCGCTACCGACCTGGGTCTGCTGTTCGATAACCTGCCAGGTTACTACGGCCTGACCTCTGCGGCATGGCAACACTGGACCCACGTATGGGATCTGGATATGGAGTGGATGAAGAGCCGCTTCGACCAGGGTACCTACCTGGGCCGCGAACCTATGACGACTCCGGGTATTCCTTGTTCCCGTTGGCACGATGGTGTGTTGGAAGACAAGCAGAAGCTGGCACAGAAAGACAACGTGCGCCTGGCCTTCTTCTGGGGTCAGTCTGTCAACACTGAAACCCGTCAGCGCGACGTGCGAGATGCACTGGACAAGATGGATACAGTCGTTGTTGTTGACCCATTCCCAACTATGGCCGGTGTTATGCACCGTCGTAAGGATGGCGTCTACCTGCTGCCTGCCGCGACTCAGTTTGAGACCCGTGGTTCCATCTCCAACTCTGGCCGTTCTATCCAATGGCGTGAGCAGGTTATCGAGCCGCTGTTTGAGTCCAAGACAGATATCGAAATCATGTATCGTCTGGCACAGAAACTGGGCTTCGCCGAGCAGTACACCAAGCGTATCAAGAAAGAGAATGGTCTGCCTCTGATTGAAGACATCACTCGCGAAATCAACCGCGGTATGTGGACTATCGGTATGTCCGGCCAAAGCCCTGAGCGTTTGAAGCAACACACAATGAACTGGGGCACTTTCTCCAACAAGACTCTGGAAGCCGAAGGTGGCCCATGCAAGGGCGAAACCTATGGTCTGCCTTGGCCATGTTGGGGTACACCTGAGATGAAGCATCCAGGTACCCAGATCCTCTATAACACAAGCAAGCACGTCAAAGACGGTGGCGGTAACTTCCGTGCCCGTTACGGTGTGGAATATCAAGGCAAGAACCTGCTGGCCGAAGGTTCCTTCTCCAAAGGTGCTGAAATCCAGGACGGTTATCCTGAGTTCTCCGACAAGCTGCTCAAGCAATTGGGCTGGTGGGACGAGCTGACTGCTGAAGAGAAAGCCGAAGCCGAAGGCAAGAACTGGAAGACCGACCTTTCAGGCGGTATTGTCCGGGTTGCCATTAAGCACGGTTGTATCCCATTCGGTAACGCCAAGGCCCGTTGTATCGTGTGGACCTTCCCTGATCAGGTGCCAGTACACCGCGAGCCGCTGTACACAGCCCGTCGCGATCTGGTAGCCAAGTACCCAACTTATGACGACATGCAGGTACATCGTCTGCCGACTCTGTACAAGTCTATCCAGGAGAAAGATGTCAGTGGCAAGTACCCACTGGTACTGACTTCCGGTCGTCTGGTGGAATACGAGGGTGGTGGTGAAGAATCACGCTCCAACCCATGGCTGGCCGAGCTGCAGCAGGAGATGTTCGTTGAGATCAACCCTGGTGATGCTGCCGACCGCGGTATCCGTGACGGTGAGAAGGTATGGCTGGAAGGCGCCGAAGGCGGCCGAATTCTGGTTCAAGCCATGGTGACCCCAAGGGTTAAACCTGGTGTGACCTGGATGCCTTACCACTTTGCCGGGATCATGCACGGCGAGAGCCTGGAGCCCAACTATCCGGAAGGCACAGTGCCTTACGTATTGGGTGAATCCTGTAACACTGCGCTGACCTATGGTTATGACCCAGTGACTCAGATGCAGGAAACCAAGGCGTCGCTTTGTCAGATCGTCAAAGCATAAGTGCAGCTTAAGCGAGGAGAATTGCCACTATGGCTACAATGAAATTTCTGTGTGATACCAAGCGCTGCATTGAATGTAATGGCTGTGTCACCGCTTGTAAAAACGAAAACGACTCCGCTCTCGAGTGGGGTATCCAACGTCGCCGTGTAGTGACCATCAAAGATGGTCAGCCCGGCGAGGCCTCTATCTCTGTGGCTTGTATGCATTGCAGCGACGCGCCTTGTATGGCCGTATGTCCTGCCAACTGCTTCTACCGCACCGAAGATGGCATAGTGCTGCACAACAAAGATACCTGTATCGGTTGTGGTTACTGTCTCTATGCCTGTCCATTCGGCGCACCTCAGTTCCCGAAATCAGGTGCCTTCGGCTCCCGTGGCAAGATGGACAAATGTACCTTCTGTGCCGGTGGTCCTGAAGAAAACCATTCGGATGCCGAGCGTCAGAAATACGGTGCCAACCGTATTGCAGAAGGCAAGCTGCCTATGTGTGCCGAACTCTGTGCAACCAAGGCCCTGCTGGCCGGTGATGCGGAAGTGGTTTCTGGCATCTACCGCGAGCGTGTGGCTTATCGCGGTGCCGAAAACGGCGCCTGGAAGTAACAGACGGCACGAATATCTGACCCGGTACTACCGGGTCAGTGAGAGAGGTTAATATGAACACATGGTTCAAACACATAGGCTTGGCTATTGCGCTCTTGTTCAGTGCGGTTTGCTTTGCCAATGGTGCCGATGCACCTGTGGAACCACAAGCGAGCGACGCCCAGATCTGGGCACAACTCAAGGATGGTGCAACGGGTTACACCACGTCCCAGAGCCAGTTCCACAACCAGCCGATCAACACCTATGATCTGCGGGTACTGGAACTGCGCAGCGACTGGCTGGCCCCCGGGTTGATGCTGGCCCTGTTCGGCATGATCATCATTTTTGCCCTGTTTATCATGGTTAACGGTATTTCCAAACTGCACCATGGTTTCTCCGGCAAGATGGTACATCGTTGGTCCAAGTTTGATGTGAGCATTCACTGGCTGGGGGCGATTCCCTGCTTGCTGTTGATCCTCACCGGCTTGGTGCTGCTGGCCGGGCGTTTCTTCTTCCAGCCTTATCTGGGTGAAGGCTTCTGGGCATCCATGGTCAATGGTGCCAAGCAAGTGCACGACGTGATGGCGATTCCCTTCATGTTCGGCTGGGCGCTGATGACTCTGTTGTGGGCCAAGAACCAGTTACCCAAGATGTATGACGTCAAGTGGTTTATGGTCGTGGGCGGGTACATCAACTTCGGTCCTTTCAAGGGCAAACACCCTGATGCCGGCTTTGCCAACGCCGGTGAGAAGATGTGGTTCTGGGCCTTTGCCTTCTTTGGACTGATCATCTCTGCCTCAGGCATGCTGCTGCTGTTCCCCAACCTGTTTGAACCCAGCCGTACCCTGAGCCTGATAGCTCTGGTGTTGCACTCAATCAGTGCCATCATCATCTGTGCCTTCTCCATAGTGCATATCTTCATGGCAACTGTTATGTCTGAAGGTGGTATGGAGTGCATGGTTTCCGGTTACTGTGATGAAAACTGGGCAACTCAACACCACAACCTGTGGTATGACGAGATCAAGGCCAACGGTACTCTGAAATACAGAGACTGAGGCCAGCCCTTTGCAGAAAAGCCGTGTCAGTCGACACGGCTTTTTTATCAATAATGAAAAATAAAGCGGTGATTATTTTATTTATGGCACTTATACCTCTAAATAGGTGGTCAAAGTGCCATTTTCTTGAGTGATTGGCATTAATTAACTGTTTTTAATCATTAAATTATTTTAATCCTTAGCTTAATTCTTCTGCTGCTTAACTGTTTTTGTAACAAAATTTCTGATTTGAACCGTAAAATAGTTAACGATTTGACTGTTAAAGTGTAAAAAATGCAATTCAAATAAAACAACATCATGTTTATTAAGAGTTATTTCAATTTTTAATGACATTATGATGGATTGCTTATTTAATCACCAATATGTAAAATGGTTCTACAAACGTAACAAAGTTACGAGTCTTTTTCTTCATTCAATCAGATACCATCATGATCAACAATACCAGAACCAGTGTGTTATCCATGCTGCCGTCTTTGCTGTCCAGTGTGCTACTTATAGTGATCGGCATCTTTGCTTATCGTGCTTTTTTCCAACTCAATGACGTCAGCGAACGTCTGGTGAACAACAACAATCTGACCGAGACTTTCGCCGGGATCCGCGAAGAGTTCTATCAACTGCGACTGGCTTCCCTGGTGCACAACACTCAAGGGGTACGCCAGCATCAAGACAGAGTGCATGACCTGATAGCCCGCCTGAGTAAATTCGACACTGCCTTTATGAAGAATGGTGGTGCGCGAATCGCCGTTCTCAAACCCGGAATCGACAGATACACCCGTCTCTATTTCGATGAGCTGGCGCTGGCCGAGCGAACCGGCACAGAGCCGGTTCTCACTCCGGTAAGACGAGATCTGGGCCCTGAGGTGAGTGCCGAGATCAATCTGCTGGTGGCGCAGATAACCGAGCGTAACCAGGAATTGGGGCAGATGACGGTTTCCGAGGTGGATAATGCCGAAGCTATTCTGCTCGGTCTGATCCTGTTTGCCATAGTGGCTTCCTTGCTGATGGCACTCCTTATGAGCCGCCATCTGGTGGCCATTGTCAGCCGGATCCAACAATCTGTCGCCAAGCTGGCGGTCGGCGACCTGACCCACAAGATAGGGATCCAGGGCAAGAATGAACTCTGCACTCTGGCGGCCGATCTGGATCAGCTCAGCGACAGATTACAAGTCATGATCCGTGAAATCGCCCAAGCCTCGGAACATATGGCGCAGCAGGTCGGTGAGCTCAATGTGCAGTCTGAGTCCAACTCGGCCGCATTGCAGGCCCACGCCTTGGAAACCGACCAGGTTGTCACCGCGGTTGAAGAGATGAGCGCTACCGCTCAAGGGGTTGCCAACGATGCTGCCTCCGCCGCACAGTTGACCGATAAGGCCAGAGCTCAAGGGGATGAGTCCCGTCAGGCGGTCGAACAGGCTTCCAACAATGTGATGGCGCTGGTCAGCGAAGTCGACAGTGCCTCCCAGACCATTGCCGAGATGGATGAAAGCACCCGTAGAATTGCCGGTGTGCTGGATGTGATAGGTGAGATTGCCGAGCAAACCAACCTGCTGGCGCTGAATGCAGCCATCGAAGCGGCCCGAGCCGGTGAGCAGGGACGTGGCTTTGCCGTGGTGGCAGACGAAGTCAGGGCGTTGGCGGCACGCACCCAGGCCAGCACTTCAGAGATCAACAATATGTTGGAACAGCTGCGTCAGGGAGCCGATTCGGCGGTGAATGCCATGAATCGTACCCGCCAGAGCTGTCAGGCAACGGCCGATACCACGACTCTGGTGGCCGAAAGTTTGCAGGGGCTGACCGAGCATGTATTTGATATCAATGGCCTCAGTAGCCAGATAGCCACGGCTGCCGAAGAGCAGAGCTCGGTTTCTGAAGAGATTACCCGCAACCTCAGTGTCATTCGCGAAATGGTGGAAGAGCTGAATCAGAGTGGTAAGGCGACACTCGGCAGCACCGCGGCACTGGCCGCTGCCAAAGATCAGCTCTCCAGCGTGGTCAGACAGTTTAAGCTCAGCTGAAAATAAGGGGTCTGCGGACCCCTTTTTGCTGCCTGGTGTAAAGGCACCCCTCGAAAGGTTGATTTTTCATCCGGTAATGCTAAAACATGATCTGCTTAACAAAACGCCACTCTCGATACTGATAGGTATTGTTAACTTCTAGCCAGTTCACGTTTTGACTCCTGTGCAGGAGGTAGTCTACAAACAGCTGGCAGTACCTTGGAAATCACCTAACTGTTTGTGGTATCTAAGGATTAGCAAAACTAACAGGAAGCCTTATGTCATCAATTATCCAAACTCTCGATCGCCAACTGGTCACTCCATACCAAGCCAATATCACAGTACCCAACTGGATGCTGGGGGCCATGGAGCGGGTGATGCAGTACTATGTTGACAAGAACCTGAGGCTGGACACTATTTCTGCTGATGTGATGCCGGCTCCGGTAGAGGGCAAGAAATACATGCTCTATGCCCATGTGCCTTTCTGCCACACGCTTTGCTCTTACTGTACCTTCCACCGCTTCCTGTTCAAGGAAGACAAGGCTCGTGCCTATTTTGTGGCGCTGCGTAAAGAGATGGATATGGTCAAGCAGTTGGGCTATGACTTCGAGTCCATGTACATAGGCGGCGGCACTACGACTGTGCTGGAAGATGAACTGGCGCGCACTATTGAGTATGCCAAGACCCTGTTCCCTTCCATCAAGGAAGTCTCCTGTGAATCGGATCCCCAACACCTTGACAGCCCGGGCTTTAAACAGCTCAAGGGATTGGTTGACCGTATGTCCATCGGGGTGCAGAGCTTTAATGATGACATCCTCAAGATGACAGACAGGTTGGAAAAGTTCGGCACCGGCCAGCAAACATTCGACAAGATCATGGCCGCCAAAGAGCTGTTTCCTATTATCAATGTCGATTTGATCTTCGGTTTCCGTGGTCAGACAGACGAAGTGATCCAGCATGACTTGGATATGGCTTCCAGACTGGATCCACGCCAGATCACCACTTATCCCCTGATGATCACCCACCAGACCCGCAAGAGCGTCAAAGGGAAACTGGCTGCGCCACAGGCCGATATGGCCAACCAGTACCGGATGATTCTCAATACCCTCAATGGCCAGTACAACCAGTTGTCGGCCTGGGCCTTTGGTAAGGCCAACGATGAGGGCTTTGACGAGTACGTTATCGATTACGACGAATACTTGGGTGTGGGTTCAGGCTCATTCAGTTTCCTCAACGATACCCTGCATGTGAATACTTTCTCGCTGCGCAAGTATCAGGAGCGGATCGCCAGCGGCAAGATGGGTGTTGAGCAACAAAAGCAGTACAGCAAGAAAGATGTAATGCAGTATCGTTTCCTGCTGGGGATGTTCTCCGGTCGTCTGTCGCGCAAGTATTTCCGCGACACCTTCGGCGTTAATCTGGACACAGCCCTGTTCAAAGAGATGAGCTCGATGAAGCTGATTGGCGCCATCAAGAATGATCCCAGCAACCCGGATGAGCTGATCATTACAGACAACGGCAAGATGATGGGCCTGCTGATGATGAAAGAGTTTTATGCCGGTATGGATAATGTCCGGGCGCAACTGCGTAAGCCGCTGAAGCCTTGTGATATGTAATCTTTGGTTCAATGAATGACAAAAAATCCGCCACAGGGCGGATTTTTTATTGCGCAATAACGCTTCTGCCGACGGCTAGTCGCCTTGACTGATATTAGCGGGATAACGGGGGGCAGTCGTCGCTAATCTCCAGCCAGGCGGGTTTGTTGGCGCAGTAGATATGATATCTGGGTGCCACCCTGTCTGGGTCATCCAAAGAAGCAATACTCAAGCTGATAAATTCTGGATGGGCGAGACTGCGATAACTCAGGCTGGTGCCACAGTTTGGGCAAAAGCCGCGGCGGACCTTGGCCGAAGAGGCGTATTCCCGCACGGCTTCACCCTGCCAAGTGAGTTGCTCCAGCTTGAAGCCCATCCAACTGCCCACCAGAGCCCCTGTGCTCTTACGGCATTGACTGCAGTAACAGTGGTCGGCATCGAACGGTTCACCCTCGAGGTGATAACGTATGGCGCCGCACAGGCAGCCTCCCTGTAACTCATCCTGCTGCTTCATCGCTCGACTCCTGGATAGCTTATTGTCAGGGCCTATCTGGCGCGATAGACGGGATAAGCCTGGTAAGCCTTGTCATAATAAGGGCTGCGCTCGTAGAACCAACGCAACCTGGCCTTGGCATCGGCGGCAAAGGCCGGGTCTTTGAGCGCCTGGTCAAATTCGGCCTGGAGCGCTTTGGAGTTGGCCAGCATCTGTTGTGCCAAAGGTTCAACCGCGTAGTCCTCAATATACTCGGTGCGGGTGAATATGGTGTTGAACAGGCCCCACTGCAGCAGTGAGTCGGGCGATTGTGGTTCCAGCAGTATCATCGCCAGATCGCCAAGCGGCTGCTCAGTACTTATTTTGACGGTGCCGGCGGGCAAGGTGAGTTCAACCTTTTCCAGTTTGGCTTTGGCACTGACTCTCTGGCGGCCTTCATAGTCACTGGCGGCAAACTGGGGTTCGCTGAGGCGATACTGTTGCAGCTTCAGTGTTTGAGGTTGCTCCAGGCGGCTCATACGAATGCCGTGCAGCGATAGCTTGGCAATCACCTCTTGCCACTGGGGCGGTATATAGTAAGCGGCCGGGCGGCTGACCCGAATATCCGCCTCTGTGTTGCCTATTACCGGCAGGTTGGGATAAAGCTTAGGCTCGCCGGTCCAGCGCACCACTTGTTTGCCCGAAATAGGGCTCTGTTCCAGTTGATAGTCTATGCCTTTGAAATCCCAGCCCTGCTGCTGCTTTTGTGACTTCCAGGTCAGGGTCACCAGCCGTGGATAGCGGTACTTGTCTTTCTCTATCGCTGCGCGCAGCTTGGTCGCTTTGGCCCCCACAGTCTTGAGGGTTTGCTCCAGCATCACATAAGTGCCCAGTACCCGTTGCCGAAACGGCTTGAGGCTGTGGTTTTCAATCAATATGGTCGGCAGGTGTCTGGCATCGCCGTAACCGTTGGAGTAGCGGGCCGAGGCATTCCATAGTGACATGCCCTTGCTCAAATCGGTATTGTCCAAGGCGAAGACCAGAGGCCCCGGGATATGACCTGCCTGGGTCAGCGCCTGTTCTATCGCCGGGCGATATTCCTGCTGCAGCCAGTTGTAGCCTGCGGGGCTCAGCCCCTGAGACAGGTTGTAACCAAAGGTCACATCATATTGGTAGTCGATACCGTCGGTGACATGCACATCGATATACAGCTGCGGCTGCCAGTCGTTGATGGCGGTCAGCATGTGTTGCATCTCCATGCTGTCGGCCTTGGCGTAGTCACGATTGAGGTTGATGTTTTGGCTGGTGGTTCGCCAGCCCATGTTCAGTGGGCCACGTTGATTAACCCGGTTGCTTTGGCTGGAGCGCTCGTGCGCATCGACACTGAAAATCGGCACAAACAGCAGGTTGACCTGTTCCAACAGCTCGGCCTTGTCGCCGACTATGATATCCCGCAATAACATCATGCCGGCATCTTTGCCGTCAATTTCACCCGAGTGGATCCCGGCTTGCACCAGAACATTGGGCTTGTGGTTGCGTCTCAGCTGTGCCGGGGTGGCGGCACCTTCGGCGCTGGCCACTATCATCCAGATATCTCGCCCCTGGGGGCTCTTGCCCAGGCTCACCTTGTTAAGCTTGTTGCTTTGGGTCATCAGCCTATCCAGCCAGGCAAAGGTCTGCTGATAGCTTGGGCTTTCAATACCGCCGGATTGCTCAAAAGGCGTGGCCCAGCTGTCGTCGACTGGACGCATTAAGGCCTCGCTGGCACCACTCCAGGGTTTGAGCGGCGGCAAAATGGCATCATTGATATAGGTGTTGGCTTGGGTGGCTGGTTCGGCAAGTGCGGCGCCGGGTAACGTCGCGACAGCGAGCCAGAGCAGGGACAGCATGCGCATGAAAGGCTCCGGGTACAGGATAATTGTTATTGTTGAAGCGCTCTATCTTTCACCAATTTGTCTAGCCCTGCAAGTCACCCGGAGTGACTCTCCCTTTCTGTTGTGGTTATAGCAATGAAAGCAAACTGCACCTCCCTAAATTTTGTTTCGTCAAAGTAATGTCAAAAAACGGCACTCAAGGGCAGTAATTTACATATTTGCAATCCAGTTTGAATAAATATCCAATCTCGCTTTTTAAGTTATTTTCTGTGTTGTAATTTCCTAACTGAGTTAATTAAAAAAGAATTTTATATTTATACCAGTGTTTATTAGCGGCTGGATAAATAACTTATATAAGTAAAGTAGTGCTTTAATGTGGCAGCCATTTAAATTATCAATAGTGCTTTTGGCGTTCACATTAATAAATTCTGATTAAGTCGTTTTATTCTTGGAGAACAGTGTTGATGAGAGGCTTATCCAATATATTGATAGTTTCGGCAGTGGCTTTACCCCTGGGGTGCACTTCTGCGGCAGAGGTGATTACCCTGGATGGTCAGTCACTCAAGATAGAGCAGCTACTGCAGCTGAAAGATAAACAAGTGCAGGTGGCTCTCAGCAAAGAAGCGCAAAAGACAATTCATGCAAGCCATGAACTCCTGATAGATTCAGCCCGTAAAGGCACGCCCGTATACGGGCTCACCGTTGGGGTGGGCAAGAACAAGGATACCCCGGTATTTGGTAAAGACGGTTCCCTGAGCGCCGAAGCTCGCAAACTGTCGGAAGACTTTAACCGCAATATGCTGTTTACCCACTCGGCGGCCAGTGGCCAACCCATAGCGCCGGAAACCGTGAAAATGGCGATGACGATTCGCCTGAATCAGATAGCCACGGGTCATGTGGGTGTGCAGCCGGACGTGGCCCGCATCTACCAGGAGTTTATCAACGAAGACATTATTCCCGTTGTGCCGGAAGATGGCTCTGTGGGGTTGAGTGATATCCTGTTGGCCTCACACATAGGCGCCGCCATGATGGGCGAGTGGGATGTGTTCTACAAAGGTCAGCGAATGTCTGCCGCCAAGGCGATGAAGCAGGCCGGGATCAAGCCGCTGGTGCCCTTTGGCAAGGACTCACTCTCGATTCTGTCCAACAACGCCCTGGCAACGGCACAGGTGGTCAACGCCATTGGTGATGCCCGCCAGATCATTCAATTCTCTCCCAGACTCATTGCCGCGGCCCTTGAAGGGATCAACGGCAATATCAGCCCTCTGCTGCCTCATACCCTGGCGGCCAGACCTATGCCGAATGTCGAGAAGGTAGGTCAAGAGATTTTGGCCAATCTGGAGGGGGGATATCTATTCCAGCGTGACGAGAAGCGGCCGTTGCAGGATGCGCTATCCTATCGCGGTGCTCACTGGCCTGTGGCCCATGCCATGTCGCAGCTGCAGCAGTTGGAAACCTTGGTGAATATTCAGATTAACAGCTCTGATGATAATCCTACGGTTTACATCAATGCCAAACCCGGACGTTACGCCGATGCCCCTCAAGTGACACAGTACTTTACCCAAGGGCCGGTATCAGGGGCGATTAACTCCTCGGCCAACTTCGATACCATCCAATTGGCGTCCCAGACCGAGGCCTTTATCAATGCCATGGCGCAGTTGGGCAAATACTCAAGCAATCGCCAGATCAAGTTGATTGACCCTTACTTCACGGGTTTGCCAAGAGCCTTGGTCGACCCTGATGATGCCAATGGTCAGGCTTTCTATACCCTGCAGAATGGCTTCACCGCCCTGTTTGTCGAGATAGCCCATGCGGCCAATCCCGTGTCCTTCTATGGTATAGCCAACCAAGGCGGTATCGAGGATAACTTCAGCAACTACTTCCAGGCCGGCAAGAATCTCAGCAAGGTGGTGGATGGCGTGGCACGCATCTATGGCTTTGAGCTGATGCAGGTGGCCCAGGCGATGGACCTGCAGAAGAAAGTGAACCACAGGCAGTTGTCACCCCAGAATGAACAACTGTTAAAGGCGCTGCGCAAACAGGTGGCTTACTACGACAAGGACAGGTTGTTTACCCCGGATGTCGAGGCCTCGACTCAGTTCCTGATGAAGTTCTAAGGAAACCAAGCCCCGGTAGGATTAACCACCGGGGCTCTTTGTTTAGGGAATCGGGAATAGCCTTTGCTCACTGGGTTTTCGAGCCACACTCGCGGCTTGGACATGTCGTCTCGGCGGAAATGCTCCAGGCTCCGGAGAAGTCATTGTAGATAAATCTCTGCTCTGAACCGCGGGCGCTGAAGTGCACCACGAACGGAGTGAATTGGGGCACACCTGCCTGCGCCGCCAGTTGAGTAATGGCCAACTGGGCTATAGGTGAGTCTGGCTCTCCCAATTCAGCCAGCTGTTCTGTACTGAGTTCCAGATGTCTGGGGCTGTCACTGAGTGAGGCGTTTTGAACTACCTTGGCAATGGGGATCTCATGCAGCCTGGCATTCAGCCGTGAATAGGCAGCATATTGCGCAACCCTCTGTTGCAGCGCCGCTTCGCTCACTCCCAGGCTCTCGGCCATATTGGCTCTACGCGCCTGAACCAGCTCCCTGAGTTCGCTTCGTTGCTGACTGGAAAGAGCCGAGAAGGCCATTCCGGCCCCCAGAGTTTGGCTGTAAGTGGCAGAAGACAGTATCGGCTCGCCCAGCGTCTTGTCACCGGCCATCAGCCGGTTCAGTTCGGCGGAGAAGTGAAGGTAGGCTTGCGGATCTTGAAAGCCAAAATATTCCGCATGGGCTTCAATGCGTTGCAGCGTACCCGAGACAGGTTCTGCGATTGCGGTAGATGAAGTATAACCTGCTGAAAAGCATGCTAATAATATCCATTTGTTCATCTTGTATATCCTTATACTTTACTGAGTACGAATATAATTAACAGCCTTGGCTTTCAGGGTCAACGGTTTCATTGTTCGGAAATTCAACAGCAAACAGACAGGGGTTCAGTG
The DNA here is from genome assembly GCF_028823715.1 of Shewanella sp. K8. NCBI lineage: Bacteria > Pseudomonadati > Pseudomonadota > Gammaproteobacteria > Alteromonadales > Shewanellaceae > Shewanella > Shewanella sp. K8. The sequence goes on along the minus strand of NZ_JAPEHY010000018.1, from coordinate 51,048 downwards.
AGCTCGAGGCCACTATCGCTGCCATTGGCGGCAGGCATGCGCTATAAACAGCGGCTCGAAGCTGGCCTTATCAGCATAGTGGAGGTGACGTGAAAATAACGTCAAAAACTCCGTAGTTTTTACATGGGGTTACATTTTTGCAGCCTATTCTAAATATCTGTTTCAACTGTCTTTGTTCAATTCGTAGCCTGAGTTATGTTGGCTTTGATTCTTATTCTTGAGGAGTAATCGCATGAGTACAGTATTGAATCAGGCTGCACTCACGGAAGCACAGAGCAGTTTCAGACAAGTACTGCAAACCGTCGGCCCGCTGATCGCCAGGCTGGGGTTCCAGGGGTTCTGGTTTCAGGGGCTGCCAAGCAATGCCAGGGAGTATTTGGAACACCCGGAAAATCAAGGCTTGTTCGCCCCTGTGTGGCTGCGAAGGCCAATAGCCTCACTGGCTTCCTCCGGTAGGATAGCGACCCTGCAACAGTACTATCTGGAACATTTTGCCCGCAGCGACAGTAACTTTGCCGAGTCTTTAAGCGCAGATAAAGCTTGGCGGTATCGCTGGCAAGAGCACGACCCGGTAAAAACTCTGTTTGCCAAACATGGTTACGACACTGTTCTGAGCTTTCCTGTCCCCAGCTACGCCAACCCGACCTGGTTTGGCCGTTTCATATTGCTGGCATCGGGCCGTCCCGAGCCGGATCAGGAACGGGTACAGCAGACCTTGATCTTGGTGCAAAGTCTACTGTTTGAACATGACAGGCAGAGGTTCAACCCCTTTTTGCAGAGCCGGATCTTCAAGGCCAATGCCAGAAAAGTGCTGCGAATGGCCGCAACCGGACTACAAAATCATGAGATCTCTGATCGACTGCACATTAGTGTTCGTGGGGTTGAATACCATATGGAGTCAATGCGCAAGAAACTGGGTGCCAGCAACAGGGCAAATCTGATCCATCTGGCCCATCAATTTGAGTTGATCTGACATGTTAATTCTGCTGGTCGAAGATAATCGTCTGTTGGCAAACAATATTATTCAGTACCTGGCGATAAAAGGCATTGAATGTGATTATGCCGAAACCCTGGCTCAGGCCAATGAACTGCTGAGACAGCAGCATTTCGATGTGGTGGTGCTGGATCTCAACTTGCCCGACGGGGACGGTGTTCGAGCATGCCAGGGCTGGAAGGCCCAGTGTATGACCACGCCGGTGATCATGCTGACCGCCCGCAGCGGTTTGGATGACAGGTTGAGCGGCTTCGATGCCGGCGCCGATGATTATCTGATCAAACCCTTCGCCATGGAGGAGCTGGTGGCCCGCCTAAGAGTCGTGGCTCAGCGCCGTCCGGCACCACCAAGATTACAACTGGGTGAGCTGGAGATGGACTTTGGCAAACACGAGGCCTATCGCCAAGGGCAGTTGTTGTCCCTGAGCCGCACCGGCTGGCAGATACTGGCCTTGCTGGCTCGCCGCAGCCCGGAAACCGTGGAGCGGGAAGAGATAGAGCGTATGCTCTGGCCCGACTGCCCACCTGACAGCGACAGCCTGCGCAGCCACTTGCATCTGTTGCGGCGGGTGGTGGATAAGCCGTTCGACAGTCAACTGATCCACACCATTCGCGGGGTAGGACTCTGCCTGAGGAGTGACTGAAGATGATGCCCAAGTTCAGCCTCAAGCGCAGCTATCAAATTTACGGGCTTATTTTTCTGGCGGTCACTCTGGCCATCAATAGCATCATCCCCCTTTGCATGATGTGCACCGGCATGTTTTCCATGCATGAGATCACCCTGCGTAACGCAGGGCAGGCGGCTGAAGCGGTGTTCCTTCAGGGCAGCACAGAGCTGGATACCGACAACATCAGCGTGTTTGCCGACTGGCAGCGGGTGCCGGATAAGATCAAAGCCATCAATGACTTTAAGCCTCCCACTGCAGAAACGGGTATTCGTTATCAGCATCTTGATGGCCCCTATATCGATGCCCTGAGTGTGCATTACACGGCTTCAGGCCAGCCGTTGTATCTGTGGCTGCATTATGATGCCACCCATGATCTTGTTTTTGCGCCCAAGAACATGACCGCCATTTTATTGCTGATAGTGATGACCTTCGGGGTGGTGGCCAGCCTGGCGTTTCATATGCAAAAGCAAGTGATCACCCCTGTGCACAAAATCAGTCAGGCGATCAAACAGCACGACTGGCAAAGCATGAATGGCTTCAGTTTTCCCAAACAAGGCTATGCCGAGCTGCAATCTATAGTGGATGCGCTCAATACTTCGCTGCAGCAGCTACAAAAGGCCCAGCAGCGGGAACTCAACTTCCTGCGTTTTGCCAGCCACGAGCTGCGCACTCCTGTGGCTATCTGCCAGTCATCCTTTGAGCTGCTCACCTTGCAAAAGGGCAAGTTGACCGGGCCAGTACTGGCTGCCAGCCAGGCGACGGCGCAGATGAAGTCCATCATAGAAACCCTGTTGTGGCTCACCAACAAGAGCAGCACTCGGCTGGAAAAACAGCGCTTGGCTCCGGCCGAGTTGTTGCGGCAGCTGGCAACTGAGCAGGAGCACGCCCAGGGCAAGCAGGGGGTTATTCAATTGGATTGTGACGATACCCAACTACTGGTGCTGAAAGAGCCTCTGTGCATCATGCTCAATAATCTGCTGCGCAATGCGCTCGAGCATGGCACTGGCGAGGTCAAGGTGGAGCAGCGGGGCAAGTGCATCCGAGTCAGCAACTCAAGCTTACAGGATGGCATGGGAGGTTTTGGTCTGGGGCTGATGTTGGTCAAGCGACTGGCGAAACAGCTGGGTTGGCAGTTCAAGGAATATCGGCCACCGCAGATGTTTATTGCCGAGATAGAAATTACAGATTAAAGGAAAGTGTGAGCTTAGGCTATATATTTATAGATTGGCTATTAATATTTTAAAAAGAGATGGCTTGGTCTGTCTCTTTTTAATTTGTTTGACGGAATTTTCACTTAACTTATGGTCTCCTGTTATCTACTTCCTTAAACCACAGAGTTTATTTTTTTAAGGATTGTAATCGACCAAGATCACAGCTGCTATTGGTGGCAATTAATTATTATTTTCTCGTCCAATTCATGTGTTTAAAGTTTTCAATTACTTGGCATTGTATTTGTCTGAGGAAATATTATGAGCTCAAAATGGTTGTTGAGTGGGGTGGCACTGGCTATGGCATTTTCTGCCAATGTGCAGGCCGATGTAACCAAAACAAGTCTGGATCTTGGTTATAAGTTTTATACCAGTGATACCAAGGATGATAACCCTGGCGTCTTTAACCAACCCTTTCTCAAGCTGAATCATTTGGGCTTGGCCGATTGGGGCAGTTATTTCGCCAATATCAAGCTGGAAAACCCGGGTGAAGTCGCGGAAAACCAGAAGAATGAAGATGGTAAAACCACTTTAAAATCATTGGCAATCATAGAGCATAAGCTGGGTGAAAGCGGTTTTAACTTTTGGGCCCAGAACTTTATCTCTGCCAGTGAGACTCTGGTCGAAGACAACCTGTATCTGGGGGTTACGCACAACAGTAAGTTTGGCGATTTGGCGCTGAACTACGGGGTTGGTTTCAACTATACCTTTGGTCATTTCTCACCAACAGATGAGAACTTCAATGACATTTCAGGTTATGCCCTGGTGCTCAATGCCAAATACCCGCTGAGTTTTGCCGGATTGAAGCACAACTTGTCCGTCAACTACGAAGCGCAGATAGACAGGGATGAAGACCACCAAAAGCTGTTCAGTTACGACAGCTATGGGCACCAGATCATTCTGGGTTGGCAGACCCAATTTACCGATGCCTTCTACGGCAAGTTGCACCTGACTCAGTACGACAGTTGGGGTGCACAGTACAACGACGGTATCGAGTATGGGTTGGCTTTTGGATACCAGTTTTAACAATGGAGCCAGGCTCCCTTTTTTAATCGACAGGAACTGAATATGCAGTTGAACAAATCCGTTTTGGGCGTGGCCGTATCCACTGCCGTGGTGATTACCGGCTGTCAGGTGACCCATGAGATCATCAAGAGTCAGGGGACTGCCCAGGGCAAGCATGGTGAGATCCAGGTAGAAACCAGCATTCAGGATGGCCGTATTGTGGCTATCGATGTGCTGAAGCAGAAAGAAAACCCTGTGTTGGCCGCCGCCGCATTCAAAGATGTGAAACAGGCGATCATAGACAACAACTCTGTAGATGTTGACGGGGTTTCCGGTGCGACCGTGACTTCCAATGCCCTCAAAAAAGCCGTGGCTGCCAGTGTTGAAGCCGCAGGTGTGACTCTGGTTGCCGCCACGGCCACCGCCAAGCATGGTGAAGCCCTGACTCCGGCCGAATACACCTATGATGTGGTTGTGATAGGTTCAGGTGGTGCCGGTTTCAGTGCCGGTCTGGAGGCCATGGAAGCCGGTGCTTCTGCCGTCATCATTGAAAAGATGCCTATCATAGGTGGTAACTCGCTGATCTCCGGCGCCGAGATGAACGTAGCCGGTAGCTGGGTACAGAAGAGCATGGGAATTACTGACTCCAAAGAGCTGTTTATCCAGGACACACTCAAAGGGGGCGACTTCAAGGGTGATCCTGAGATGGTCAAGGTGATGGTAGACAATGCCGTCGATGCCGCCGAATGGCTGCGTGACTATGTCAAGGTTGAGTACTATCCCAACCAGCTGTTCCAGTTTGGTGGTCACAGCGTCAAGCGCGCCCTGATCCCCAAAGGACACACGGGTGCCGAAGTGATTGGCAAATTTGCCAAGAAAGCCGAAGAAGTCGGTCTGCCTATTCACACCAACACTACCGCCGAGCGTCTGCTGATGGACAACAATGGTCGGGTCGTCGGTGTTGAAGCGACCAAAAACGGCAAGAAGATCACTTATCATGCCAAGCGCGGTGTTGTGGTAGCTACCGGTGGCTTCTCTGCCAACGTGGCTATGCGTAAGCAATACAACCCAGAGCTGGATGAGCGTTACGGTACTACGGGTATTGCAGGTGGCACAGGTGACGGTATTGTCATGGGTGAGAAGATCCACGCCGACACCCGCAACCTGGGCTATATCCAAACCTATCCTATCTGTAACCCAGAGACTGGCGCCATTGCCCTGATCGCCGACTCCCGTTTCTTCGGTGCGATTCTGGTCAACCAAAACGGTGAGCGCTTTGTGGAAGAGCTGGAACGTCGCGATGTGATCTCCCATGCGATTCTGGAACAACCCGGTCGTTACACCTATGTGCTGTGGAACAAGGACATCGACGATGTGGCCGGTACCATTGGTATGCACCAAGGTGAATACAAAGACTTCACCAGCCGTGGTCTGATGTATGAAGTGAACAGCATTGAAGAAGCCGCCAAGGTGTTCAACATTCCGCTGGAAAACCTCAAGAAGACCATCAAAGATGTGAACCACTATGCGAAAACCGGTAAGGATGAAGCCTTCAATCACAGAGCCGGGCTGGTGGACTTGAGCAAGGGCCCATATTGGATCCTGAAAGCCACGCCATCAGTACACCACACCATGGGTGGTTTGGTAACAGATACCAAGACCCACGTACTGAATGAACAAGGCAAGGTGATCCCAGGTCTGTTTGCCGCCGGTGAAGTTACAGGTTTGACTCACGGTACCAACCGCCTGGGTGGCAACGCCTATACAGACATCATTGTCTTTGGCCGTATCGCCGGTCAGCAGGCTGCCGCCAACTAAGCCTCCGAGCTACTCATAATCTCCCCTGAAGACAAAAACGGCCCGCAAGGGCCGTTTTTTTATCACCAATCTCTGGGGGAGATGGCTTGTTCGATATCCAGACTGTCGAAGCCATAAGCACGGCTGATGATGTAAAACTCATCGGCGAGGCAATCCCGGGCGACTGTCTCCAGTTCACTGCCGTTGGCTTCAAACTCATCTTGCAGCTCATTGATGGCCAGGGTAGCGGCGTGAGTCAGTTGCAGCAAGGCGCCTTCATCCTCGGGCTTAAGGGCTTCTATCTCGCTGCACAGTAGCAGCAATACGCCTTTGAGTTTATCAACCAGAAAATCCGGAAAATAGCCGTCCAGATACATAGGTGCCAACAATTGCCGCTGCTGGATGACGGGGTTGGTAACAGACATTAGTCTTCCTCATTACTTGCTCAATTGGCCTGCGCCAGTTGTTTCAGATGTTGATACAGGGAATCGCTGAAGCTTTGCTCGTAGGTGAGTCGCAATTGCTGCCTGCCGGCATCGAAATCAAAGGCGCGGTAAATATTCACTTCAATGAGTTGGTCACCTTGGATCAGATATTGGCTGGGCAGAACCTTGTCGGCCAGCTCTGGATTGTCCAGCAGCTCTGTGATCTGCAACAAAGGCGCACCACTCGGGCTTTGGATTAGCTGCCACTCGTAGCTTTCAGGGGTATCGCCAAAGTTCAGCGTGAAACGCTGCTCGCCATCCAGGGTAATTTCATCCTCTGTTGCTATAGGCCAGAAGAGGGTAATCAGCGCCCTGGAGTCGAGATCTTCGGCGTTGGCAACCGGCATCTCCCAGGAAACAAACTCTTCATTCCGGCACATTACATCGGCTTGCTGCGCCGTCCAGATGCGGTAAACCTGCCCAGGCCATTCTAGCTTGGCCAACTGCAGCGCGGCCGGGGTACCTGCCAGCAAGGTTTGCCAGTCTTCGGCGTCGGCCTGGTACTTGTCCACCTGCATAGTGATTGGTACCTGAGTACCATCATAGAAGGTATGTAGTTGATTGCCTTCGATAACCGGCGCGCTTGGGCTATAGCCCTGATCCTTGCGATCGGCATTTATCCAGCGCTCCATTTGAGTATTCCAGCACTCGTTGGCGACCTCATCTCCCAGAGTGACATCCTGGGCCAGGACCTTGCCTTGGTTGACACTTCCGGTCAGAAACTTGGAGGGGTCGCCATATTGCAGGGTGAACACCTCCGATCCGCCAGTCAGCCCCAGATCAAGCAGATGAGCTTGCTCATCATCTTCCATCAAGCCATTGAGTACTATCACCCAATCATTGTCGTTCATGGTTTTGTCATCAAGAGGTTCCAGGTAACCCAGGGCAACCATGGCGCTGTTTACCTTGTTACGCACCTCTTGGGGATCTGTGGCCAGGAATGTCTCCGCTGTTTGACCACTGGCGGCGATCAACTGTCGCAGCTCATTCAGGGTCATGGCGAGGGTCTGCTCGGCCGCCAGAATGGCCTCATGATTGCCTTCACCGAGTAGCTTTTCTATCTGAGCTTCAGTCAAAGCGTGAATGTGCTGCAGTAACCAAAATGCCTCGGCAAAGGCCGGCGCTGCTGTGACATCGGCAGCAAGCTGGTAAGGGTTCTCGCTCTCCGGGGCGAACAGCTGGGAATATAGCTGCCTGAGTTCCTGAAGCAGGTTATCACGCTGGGCGTCACCAATGCCCGCTTGCAACATCTGCTGTAAACGACTGAATTCCAAATGGGTCACTAGGTTGATGGCACCCGTATGCTGGTTCAGGGCAAAGAGCACCAGACTGCCGTCATCAGTGGTCTGGGCAGCAACACTCTGCTTATTGTGTTGCTGTTTGGCTGAGGTATTGTCACTGGCCTGCGGTAACCAGCTGGCCAGAAGATAATAGTCGGGCGTTGGGTCATCGCTGCGCCAATCGAGCTGATACTTGCCATCGTTGTCGGTAGTTGTTGTGGGCTCATCAGCATCGCAAGACAGGTTACGATTGAGATCGGCGCAGACATCGGCCCCCGGCACAGCACCCAAATAACTAACCTGGCCCTGAACACTAATATCAGTCGTAACAGGTGGTTGATTGTCATCTGAATCGGAGCCGCCACAGGCAGAGAGCAGCGTAGCACTGAGTGCTACCGACAGGAGGGAAAGTTTACGCATATTGATTCATCCTTGAGTTAAGTTCGTCAAAACGGGTTAAGGCAACTTGGAAAGAAACCAGCCTTTATCGGTTTGGAGAAATTTGCAGCTGACAGAAGAACGGTAGTTTTCTCCTTCTATCAGTAGCTTAACCCGCGCTTCCTGAAGCGCACCTTTCTGTTGCTTGCTTTTGCTGGGTTCGCTGTAACTCACATCTTGGGGAGTAATGGTGCCGAGAGTCTTATCTTGATACCAACGCTTGTGTGAACGGGCCAGTATTTGGGCCGCATGCTCTTGTTCCTTGGCACTTGCTTCGTAGGGTATTAGTGCCACAAAGGCTTGTACATCCTGGTTTTTGATGATTTCAAAACTATCCAAGCACTGTTGAGTCAGCTTCTCATTTGGTTTGGCCGCCACTGGCAGCGTGAAAAGGGTTACTCCAAGTGAAAGATATGCAAATGGAATTTTCATTGTTCAACTCCTTGAAACAGGGAAGAGCCTTACGGCTCTTCCCTTGATTTTATTCCTGCTGCAGATTGCGCAACGGCTGATATTGACTACGAGCCTTCTGTTGGGGAGTTCCGACTTCGACCTGGAATTGTTTGACGCTATCTTTCAATAGGTCACGGCCTTCCAATTCATCCCCCGAGACAGAGAGAACATCGCCTTCAAACTGGATGTAATAGGTGCCTATCTCATCTTCAGCCCGGATCCCTACCAGTTTTACTGTGTGGGTGCCTGAGGTAAGCGGTATTGATAAGGGGCCAACCTGGCGTTGCGGGCTACTGCCATCGGTCAGTACTTTATCATCGACAACCAGTTTAAAGATATCGTCGTTGAAGTTGCCGTTATCACCGAAAGTGATTTCCAGTAGATGGGGTACTTCAAACTTGAGTCCATTGCTGAGCTCGTTATCTACTTCCACAGTGACATTACCCGAGACAACATTATTGGGGACTTTCACCGTTAGTTTCCCTGGCTCGACCTTGTTGATAAAGGCAACGATACGTTCACCATTCTTACCGGCGAATGTGACTCTATTATTTGCTTTGGTTTGGCTGAATCCCAAGCCTTCGATGACGACTAAGTCACCGGGTTGGCCGCTACTTGCTTTCAAACGTATGATCTCAAGGCCATCACCAATCTTGATTTTTACAGGTGACTCAGCGCGCTGCCCTCTGTGCTCAACAGCAACGGCGATAGGACCGACAGCGTTTTTCAACATAGAGCCTGGAACGCTTATTTTCAGCAGAGTGCCATCCTCGGAGACAGATTCATATTCACGCTCTTCATAAGCATTGTTGCCCTCATCTTTCAGTTCGGTTAAGGGTTCTTCATCAAACCAATACCAACGTTCGTTAATGCCAAACCCTGTGCCGATGATAGACAACGGCTTGTCTATAGGCTCGGCTTTCATAATGGCAGGGTCTATGTCGACAATTTGCATCCCCCAAGTGAGGGTAAAGTCAGACTTCACCGGTACGCCGACCATATCTGTAATAGTCTTGAGCTGGTCGATCAATATGTCTGCTACCTGGGCGCCAGTTTTTATCGCTTCCATTTGGCCAATAAAAGGAGCCCATTTGCGTAACGCGGCTCCGGCAGCCAAGGCTGCCAGGTCTTCGGGCTTTACTCCCATACTTTGCAGCACTGCTGTAGTGATGGGGCCCAATTTGCCTCTATTGGCAGGATCGTAGAAGACTTCTATTTCATTTTTATAGAATTCTATCGCAAGCTGTTCCAGGAAGTTGGCAAGGTCGGTTCCAGTAACATTGTCATCCTTATAAAGTTTTTCAGTTTCCTCTATCAGCTTGGGTGAGTACTGGATCACTAACTTGGTGATGACCACGGGGTCGAATCCTGCCGGTTCATAACCTACCCCGATTAAAATAAGGTCAAAAAACTTAAGCAAGATACCGTCTATGACGGTGCGAATTGCCAAGTATTGGCGAGCTTTGAGGTTGGCCTCATCATAGGCAGACTGATTACGAAAGCTAAATGGTGAAGGCCCCAAAGGAGTATCTACACCCGGAGCGAGAACTTGGTAAAGGCAATCTTGATAGGGACAAACATTGTAGTACTGATCTTTGGACCAAAACTCCAGACCAAAGTATGTTCCAGATTGCGGTCCTATTATATTGCCATCCCAAGCTGATTGAGCGTGCTTGCGCAGCGGACTATCCAGCTTGGACTCATCATACTGTCCATTTTCACCCAGAGGGATAATCATGGTACTCAAATAAAGCCGGGTACGATTTTGCAGCTCTGAGCAGCCATCGTACTGGAGTTTGTTTTTCTGTTCTTTGGTGATCTCGCTGTTATTGGGACAGCTTGGATCCGACGGTAGCCAATTATCGAGGAAGTTAGTGGCCGCAAGACTATAGTCAAAGTAAGCCGTACCATAATTGGTGATGTTTGGTTTAATGCTTCCGGTTGCTGAAGCCCGCTTGACCATGGCCATAGCCATTGGAGAAGCATTGAATGACTGGGCTTTGGCTGTGTTGCCAACCTGGTTCTGACTATAGCGCTGATATATCTTGTTGCTGTTGCTTATTAGCAACAGGTTTGTTGCTTGAGATAATTGCTCCAGTGCCATTGGAGAACTTTGCAGCATGCCAGCGAAGTGTTCCTGCAGTTCTATGAACTCAGGATAAGTCACTATGGTGTCGCGAAAATTAGCCAACGAAGCCTGTGGGATCTTGTCAACGCCAATAAAGTCCAGCACGTACTTAAAAGTCGTACTGTTTATATCCAAGGTCAGTTGTTGTTCGCCTGGTAACAAGTAACTGTTTAGATAAACATATCCCTGACTATTATCTGCAGTAGGAACAAAGGCTGTGACAGGAGTCAGCCGATTCTTAAAGACTTTAATGTTTGCCCGACCGTTGTAATCCAGTGTCGTTGTGGTATTCAGCAGTGTTTCTACACGTACACCTAAGGGATCAACACCGCCTACAGAGGTGAGGGTAACTTCTGCTTCTTTGAGTACATAGTATTGTACTTGGTTGCTCTGTCCCTGAGCGTTATTGATTTGCAGCGTACCGTCGACAAGTCCTGTTGGGACGTTCACTCTCGCAGAATGGGCTGTATTTGAAATGACCTCTAAAGGTATTCCATTGGCTGTCACTGTGATATTGCCATTTAGGCTGTCACCATAGAGAGTCACCTGGGCGTTTTCGTCAAGCATCACTGCGCCGGCTGTGCTGATAACCGGGGTGCCTGCAGGCTGAAGTTTCAAAGCTCTCGCATTGGTGCGCAGAGCACCATCAGAGACAAAAACTTCACTGGCACCTTTGGGCAGTACTGTAGTGATAAGACCTGAGGCTTGAGTTAAAGGTAAGTTGATTGGAGGTAAACCTTCCCGGGTGATAACCAAAAAGTGTTGACCGGCAGATAAGGGAGAATCCAATTCTACGTTCAGTGTATCGCCTTCGCGGAAAAACCTGACTTTGGTATCGTTATGGACTGTATAGGCCTGCCCCAGGATAGCTACGGAGCTGATACTGACGGCGGTCAGCCTGTCCTGATCATTGATATCCAGGACGCCATCATTGTCATCGTCCAAGTCCAGAAAATCAGGGACTCCATCAAGATCTCTGTCCAAAGGGTGCTTGGGATTGTCGCCGGCCTCAATGGCATCAGCGATGCCATTGCCATCGGAATCCAAATCGAGGAAGTTCCCCTGGCCATCGCCGTCTGCATCGGCGCCACCCTCAAATCCATCACTCAGGCCATCACCATCACTATCTGTGTCATACCAGTTGGGAATACCATCGCCATCTGGATCAAAGTCATCGGCTGCTAAACCGTACAGATACTCCAGAGTATCGGGTATACCATCTTGGTCTGAGTCATCACTCTCTGGATCCATGCCCAGTGCCAGTTCTTGCTGATCATAAACTCCATCACTGTCACGATCAGCAAAAATACGGGCGCTGTAGCTGAAGCTCGGACGGCCATCAAAGTTAATATCGTTGATGCCAATGTGATAAAGGCCATCTTTAAGAATTTCAACGCTGATAGCGACTTTCTTGAGCACAGGATCTATTTCCAACTCACCAAAGTTGAGTGCATTACCCTGAGCATCAGAAAAGTAGATATTGGGTTTGAAATCCGGATCCTCATAGCTGAGCATCAAGGTATAGAATTGACCGGCTTCTCCTTCAAAGGAAAACAGATCGCCATTGTCTGATTTTTGAGAAATGGCTCCTCGCACCGTAAATGGGGGAGCCATTCCTGCCTGGGTTGCGATTGAGGGGTTATCGTTGGGTTCTTGCTCAATAATTTGAGGAAATTGATGTTTTGTTGGATCAAAAGGGTAATCATCCCTCTCATCCAGAATACCGTCATTGTCCTCATCACGTATTTCCCAGCTACCTTCATGGCTGGGTGGATCAACCGGGTCTGGGTCAGTTGGATCCGTCGGGTCGGTTGGATCTGTTGGGTCAGTTGGAACTTCCTGACCCGGGCCTTCATCTGGCTCTAGCTCACCATTACAACCACCGGTCAGCATTATCCCGGCTATCAGCAGAGCCAGGTAAGTTTTTTTGGACATGATTTACTTCCCTATAAGTGTTGGTTACATCCTGAAAGGAGTTTGCATACGCATAAGGCCATCAGAGACCATAGCAAGATAAATATCCCCGGTAGCTCGGCTGAGCAGATTGCACTCCAGTTGCTCCTTGCTGGGCATGTATAGTGGCGAACTGACAATCTCTCTGAGTACATAGTTGGCAAAGGGAACGATTAACTTTTGGCACCAGCGAACTTCTATTTGTAGAAGATTCGCATCCTGGATGTTCAGTTGTCGGTTATTCCCAAGGTTTTGTAACGCCGGATTACGGTACATAAGGTTATTGTTGGGGATTTCATAGAGGCTCTTGCCCTGGTAGGTGGACCTTACTTTAAAGCGATCGAAGACCTTCTTATCCGGGCTGAGAATGGTTATCTTGGCTTGGGTTGTCACCGCAATCCTGGCTTTGGCTAACGCTCCCAAGGTACCTGTCAGGCTGGGATCCTGATTGTAAAGGGGCATCATACCTTCGCTCAGCCCTTTACGTATGGCACTCAAACTACCGTGATTGAGGGCTCCTGAGCGCACGGCTTTGACGGTTGCAGCATCCAAGGTGCTCTTGGCGGAATAGATAAATCCCCATTGAACGAGCAACATCATGGCAACCAATACCAGTGGCATCAGAAAGGGCAGAGCGAGGTTAAACTCCATCATCGCTTGGCCTGTTTGCGATGTTAACCGTTTCATCTCGCGGCCTGCTCCGGGCTGGGTTCACGTTGCAGTTCGTAGATGGCTTGGAGCAACGCTTTTATTTGCCTATGAACCACAGAACTAGTGTCACCATGCTGTTGGGCTATTTCCAATACCTGAGCAGATTGTTTCAAGCGTACCAGGCTCATGTTATACCAAGCTTTTTGATTGTCTGGCTCAAGCTCAATGCAACGTTGATAGGCCGCTATGGCAGCATCTTGACGTCCGGTTCGGGTATAGATGTTGCCCAGACGAAACCAACCGGGAGCGTAATTGGGAACAGATCTCAACACTTCGAGGTACAGACTTTCGGCCTGATCCATCATCGCCAGCTTGTAGGCATGTTCAGCTCTGGCTTGTATCTCCATGATAGCCTGGTTGCCCTGGTGCTGTGTTTGAGAAGCGCACCCTTGCATAATCAACATCAGGGTGCACATAAGCGTGATTAGGAACTTTTCCATCTGAGTGTTTCTCCTTCATGGATTTGGGCCTTGGCTGCTGTTCCATTTACCAGCTCAAGTGTGTGATGGGCGCCATGGCAAAAACTGCTGCGCCAGGGTTTGAGTTCGGAAACCACTTTGAGGACTGTGTGCTGGGCATCCAGATACACTATGTCCAGCGGATAACGCATTCCTATAGTGTGTACCGAGCTGCAGGGGCTGATTAACATTCCCTGAGAAGGTGTTAATTTTGGCCTTCCCAGTAACCCTCTTAGACGCAGCCAGGGATTGTTGGCCAGAAACACTTGCCCTAATTCATAGCCTGAGGCTGTAATAAGTGTCTTGGTTTCCATCTTCATAGCTCGTACATAAACTTCATAACTATCGGGAAAAGAAGAATCATGAAGGTGACAGGGAAGATGAACACTATGAGTGGGAATACCAGCTTTACTGGAGCCTCCAGGGCTTTCTTTTCGGCACGTTGGAAACGTTCTACTCGGCGCTGGTCTGCTTGAATTCTAAGTGTTTTACCCAGGCTTGCTCCGGTTCTTTCTGCTTGAGCCAAGGCACTTACCAAGCTGTTGATTTCGGTTATTTGTACCCGTTCGGCCATATTCCTAAAAGACTGAGCTCTGGACATCCCGGCGCGCATATCGCGGATAACCTTTTCAATTTCAATTTTTAAAGGCCCTTCTGGACCGCGTTCAACCGCTTGGGTCAGCGCACCAGTCATATTCAAACCGGCTTCGATGGACATGGTCAGATAGTCCAGATACACAGGTAGCACTTTAACAATGTCTAGCTGACGCTTCTTACGCAGATCGTTCAGTGTCATCACGGGGAGGAAATAGCCAACAATGGCAGCAAAGAGCAGGTAGCGGCTGTTGACCTCTCCCAGCATCGCGGTTGCTGCCAGCATCAGTCCCACTGCAAATAGCGTGCTGAGGATCCTGATGGCGAAGTATTGCTCGGCACTCATGATGTATGACAGGCCGGATATCTGTAGTTTCTTGGAAACCCGTTCCAGATAGTCGACACTGAGCTTCTCACTGATGTAGAAAGCCAATACTTGCACCAGTGGCCAAATTATTTTTAACCCTGGTGAAAGCGGATCCATGAACTCCCTGTTATCGGGAGGAACCCGGCGATAAATCCTTGCGCAACTGATAATGGTGAAGCCCAAAGCACAGGCGTAGCAGAGGATGATCAGATTAATCATGATTGCGGCTCCTACTACACATCGATAGTGACTATCTTACGAATGGATATGTAACCGCAGAACAGCATCAATACGACGACTGCGATGGTGAGCCAGCCCAAGGGCTCGGTAAAAATGCGTCCCATGGCATCCGGCTCCATGTGATTGAGTACTACCCCGATAAACACTGGTAGCAAGGTCATCACTAATCCCTGAAGCTTACCTTGTGATGTTAGCGCGTCTATCTTGCCTTCCATCTCCAGCTTTTTTCGCAGTGTACTGGACAGCCTTGACAGTACTTCAGCCAGGTTTCCCCCTACTTCTCGGGATATTTGCATACCGGCAATCACTAACTGAAATTCGGGTTCAGGAATTCGAGCATACATGTTGTTCAGAGCGGTATTGAACTCTACCCCCAAGCGTTGCTCCCGCAGAAACAACTGAAATTCCTGCCGTATGGGGGCATCCATTTCCTCAGCCATAAATTCAATGGCTGAGGTGGTATTGGCGCCGGACTGCATTGAAGAGGCGATCATATTAAGTGCATCAGGCAACTGTTCGACAAACTTACGTTGGCGACGCTTACGTAGATAGCGATATGCAAAGCGTGGCAGCAGAGCCAATATTATGCTGAGGACAATACCCAGTATCAAAGAACCAAACAGCAACCAAACTAGAAATGGCACTGATACCAAAGTAATAATGTTCATCAAAAACAGTTGCTGCGGTTCGATGAACATGAACATATCGGCAAGGTTTGTACTGGCTGATGTGGTGAATTTGTCCTGATATTCTCTGGCCCAATTAGACGACAGGTGCCTCAATGACCACACCAGCAGCACCGCACTGATACCAATGCAACCTATGATGAACAACGGACTACTCATGGCGAGACTCCCGCTCAAAAATATCCAGTTTGACCTTGATACCTTGTTGCCTTAAGCGCTCATAAAACTCCGGGACAGAACCGGTTGCCGTATAGTAACCCTGTACTTTGCCGTGCTCGTTGAAACCCGTCTGTTGAAAACGGAATATCTCCGAGAGTTGCACTATGGAGCCTTCAATGCCGGTAACCTCGCAAATGCTGGTAACGCGACGAGAACCATCGGCGAAACGTGATTGCTGGACTATGATATTGACGGCTGAAGATATCTGTTCACGAATGGCCTGTACCGGTAATTCCATGCCAGCCATCATCACCATGACTTCCAGCCTTGAGATACAGTCTCGTGGTGAGTTTGAGTGGGCTGTAGTCAGCGAGCCGTCATGCCCCGTATTCATGGCCTGAAGCATGTCCAGTGCCTCACCTCCACGGCATTCACCGATAACGACTCTGTCAGGACGCATCCGAAGACAGTTTTTGACCAGATCACGGATCTCTATGGCGCCTTTACCTTCCTGGTTGGCTGGGCGAGCTTCCAGTGAAACCAGATTTGGTTGATAGAGTTGCAACTCGGCGGCATCTTCAACTGTGATAATTCGCTCGCTTTCCGGAATAAAGTTGGAGAGAACATTCAACAGGGTTGTTTTCCCTGAACCTGTACCACCAGAGATAACGACATTTCGCTTCTGCTTAACTGCAATTTCCAGAAAGTCAGCCATTGCCTGACTCATAGAACCAAAGCGCACCAGATCACTACAGTTCAGTCGCTGCTGCATAAATTTACGTATGGTGATGCATGGGCCTTTAAGAGCCAAAGGTGGTATTACTGCATTAACCCGGGAACCATCTTTAAGGCGCGCATCCACCATGGGTGAGCTTTCATCTATGCGTCTGCCTATTGGTGTAACTATTCGCTCTATGGCGCCCAATACGGCCTGATCATCTGAAAAGGCAACGTCTGAAAGAAACAGCTGGCCGGCTTTTTCATAAAAGATCTGATCATGACTATTAACCATGATTTCAGACACTTCAGGGTCTGCAACCAAGCCTTCCAAGGGGCCAAGCCCTATGGTTTCATCCAGAACTTCTTCTATTAGAGAGTTGACTTCAATCTCTGCAGGAAGCTGCATTTGGCTAATGATTTGCTGGATAAGAGACTCACTCTGCTGGCGTAGCTCCTGGTCGCTCATCTCGTTGACGTTGACCCTGCGAAGATCCATCTGTTTCAGCAGTTCTCTGTGTACCCGTCGGCGCCACTCATTTCTGAATTGAATATGATCCAGCTTGGCATTGGTCATAGCCAGTGGTTTCATGTTCCTAGTGCTTTCAACGTCTGCAACCTGCTTGTCAGCAGGATTCTCCGGTGGGCATTCTGCTGACGAATCTTTATTGTCGAACTGGTATTCGGGATCTTGATTAATCACGCGAAGCTGATAATCCCCTACCTGTATCCTGTCTGTTGTCTTGAGTGGACCGAAACGCTGCCGCTTTTCGTCATTCACCCTGATACCGGTGCGGCTCTTGTTGTCTTCCACGAAGATGCCTTCTTCATCCTGTATGAGCGTGGCGTGCAAGCGTGAAACTTTGAATCCTCTCAAGACGATAAGGTTGTCTGGATCTTTGCCTATTTGGCACTGGGAATGAATACATTGAAACTCACCGACACGGGTACCTTTATTGGTGCTCACCATAATACTGAACATATACCGCTCCTAGTCCAGGATGTAGAAGGCTTCTAGCTGGTCAGCTTCTGCCGCCAGTTCTTTACCCCGGGCCAACTGTGCTTCGTGCTCTTCATGACCCGGATAAACTATTGTAGGGGTAACGAAAATAACCAGTTCGGTCTTGTTTTCCCTAAAATTACGTGACTTGAATAGTTCTCCCAGGATGGGAATATCACCAAGCAGTGGAAAACGGGAAACGGACTTTGACATTTCGCTGTTGACCAGCCCTGAAATCACCATGGTTTCTTTGTTTTTGACGTTGATTACGGACTCTGCTTTACGGGTGAGTAGGCCGGGAACATCATCAATAGCAACTGAAGGGTCAATCGCACTGACTTCGGCTCGCACTCGGCTAATGATGTTTTGATGTTCGTCCACCTCAGGTTCGATATCCAACTTGATCCCATATTCCTTGAATTCTACGGTGACGACGCCCAGGGCTGAGGTCATAGGAATGGGGAACTCGCCTCCGGCCAGGAAGCTGGCAGCCTCACCACTTCGAGTGGTGAGGTTGGGTTGCGCCAGCATGCGGGCATCCCCCTTTTCGGCCATCAACTGAATCTTGGATCCAATTCCGGTAACTATGCCGAAATAACTCCATCCTCTGGTATCCAGAACACCAATGCTGTCTGAAATAGCCTCACTGATGGTGCCGACATAATTGCCAGGAGATGTCACACTGAAAATGGGGTTGGCAGTAAAGGCTTTAGCTGCACCAAAGGCTGGGCCTGACATAACTGAATCCCATTGAATACCAATGTTGTTAAGACGAGATTTATTGAACTCGACTATCTGCACCTGCATTTTCACCATGGGAACCATGTCCGGGGCATATTGTTTGAACTCAACAAGTGAAATCAGGTTTGGGTGACTGGCCAGTATTTTTTCAACGACGCCTTTATGTTTCTCATCGACTTCTCCCTGAACGACCAGCAGCTCATTGGATTGAGTCACGCTTAGCTTGGGGAAAGAAGCCAGTAGGTGCTGGATATTCTGGATGCTGGTCAGTTGGTTTTTGGCATAAACAGTGACACTGCGCTTGATGAGTTTCCCATTTTTTTGCCACAGCTGAAGGTCTGAGACACCTTCAGACTCACCTATTAACAATACTCCTTTATCATCAATGACTTTGGCACTGAGAATTGCACCATTTCCGACCACAACGCGTTCAACATTGTTGACCTTATAGAGCTCCACTGCGCCGACATAAAGCGAGAGAGGAGGGTTGTTATGGGCAAAGGTCTGCCATGGCAACAGCAAGGCTGCCAGAAAAAGGATGAAACTTCTCATAATGCGGTTCTTGTCTCTTGTTGGGTGATTTGCAGCTTAGGCTCGGCTGCATCTGGATTTGGGTATTCTTGATATTGGGTTTGAACGCCGCCGCCACCGACAATAATCTCTACCAGGCGACTATTGTCAGAAGCTGATTTTTCAAATATTTCATCCTGATACAGGGAAGCAAACTCCAGTGGCAAAGTTTCCTGTTGATTACGCAATAGAGTGACAAATGAACCTTTGTTGCGGGCCAAGGACACCCTGGCTGCATCATCCACGGATAAAGCCAAGGTCACAGTATTGTAGGAGGCGGGATCTTCAAATAGGGTGTCTGCCAGTTCATCAGGTACTTCCTGGCTGCGTCTGCCGGTTGCCAATACAGTGACGTCTTCCAGAAGTAGCTGTAACTTCTTGCGATTGTTGTTGTTGTCACCCAGCGGTTCGTCATACGCCAACAATAGATCGATATGATCAGATGGAACCAACATTCCGGCCGTTGAGTTAATGACATCAATCTCGATAGTCACTGCACGTTGGCCTTCATCAAGCATGTCGGAAAATTTACTGACACCATGACCGGGTACATAAGCAGTAAGCAGGGGTCTGCCGGGAGCCATCGGGTGTAATAGCATCTTGCCGACCACCTCACCGAATTGACTGGGATGGTAGGCCTCCAAGGGGACTATATCGGCTCGTATTTGCCGTACGGTCATATTCTGCTCAGAAATGATCATACCTTTTTCAAGAGGTTGATTGGCTACAAGCACGTCAGCCATCACGACATCACTGTCACTGAGTTCAGCTCTGAGCTCGGCTTCCCGCTGCTCGAAATATGATTTGGTTGCAAAGGCTGCGACACCACCCAAGGCGATGGCAACCAGCAGCAGGATCCAGTTAAAGTCTATCGATTTCAGTTTCATCTTTTGTCTCAATACTAAAGAGGTAATGCAGGCAGTGATTTGGCATAGGCGAATGCGGTATACCAAGCTCTGAGAGCCTCCAGGCACAGCTCGACCACATTCTGGTCGCCTTGAGATTCTATTGGGGTCAAGAGTGCGGCGACCAAGGCACCGCACACCACGAGATACTCAAAGCTTGCTTGTCCTTTTTGGTTTTTGTTTAACACCTTAAATCCCTTCCATAACTTGGTTAGCGACCACGTAAACCAAGCCATTTTTTCGGTTTATGCTAATGTCCAGAGTGTTGCTTCCCTGGGTGAGCATCAGGGTGCCGATTTCGCTATCCAGATAGGTACCAACTTCGCTCCAACCCTGACGTTGAAAGTGACGTTGGTAGTAATGGAAGGTATCTGCCAGTGTGCGGTTGCTGTTGAAAACCAAGGTTCGGCCACTCTTGAAGAGATCCTTTGAACTGACATCAGACAACACAGTGCTACCGCTCGGCATTGGAAATTCCAACTTACTATGGACTGGGCTACCGGGATCTTTACTTATGCCTATGTAAGCTAAAACACCATCAAAGTCTTTCCTTATTCGGGCCGTTAACAGGAAAGGTGGTTGCAAGCTATTGATGATGTAATCCTGGCCAAACATCTGTTCATCAAAGCGTTCACTTTTGCCCTGCCATTGGCGTTTGAAGAAGGCTGCGGTCATCATCTGATTGCTTTTATCCCGCATCACCCAAGTTGCCATGGGAGTGCCTTGATAAACCATTTCTTCAGCTACCACTTCCACCGTGGCGGAATCGGGAAACTGTATTTCAGGCCATTCAGTTGCCAGCAGAGGAAGGCTGAGAAACCAACAGCCCAAAAGGAGTTGTTTCATAGTTAACCTCCACATCCTTTAGAACCATAATTACAAAGACGGTTGGCAGGCAGTACTTCAGTTTCCACATGGCCCAGCTTCAGGGAGTTGGGGTGCAGTTCTTTACCAAAGGGAATGAAGCTGGCAACCTTTTGGGCGGTTCTCACCCAACTGACATCTGCG
This sequence comes from Shewanella sp. K8, assembly GCF_028823715.1. Classification (NCBI taxonomy): domain Bacteria; kingdom Pseudomonadati; phylum Pseudomonadota; class Gammaproteobacteria; order Alteromonadales; family Shewanellaceae; genus Shewanella; species Shewanella sp. K8. The sequence goes on along the minus strand of NZ_JAPEHY010000018.1, from coordinate 30,484 downwards.
TAGTTGGTTGGTACCAGGCGTTCGGCTCTACGACGCAGATGCTCAGGGCCAGCTGCATTCCATCCTGAGGCGAGTAAGGCGCTGTTGCCCTTATAAGTCAGCTGCATACTGTCGAATGGCTCGAGGTGCATCTGTACCAGGTCAGTTTCCACGCGAGTGTGGTAGAACTGATCTTGCTCAAGGGAGAAGCCGGTATAGGCCAGCACCCCAAGTGCTTTGCCTATCAAAGAGTTCACCGTACCCGGTATCTTGGAGCTCGGCTCGGCGAAGCTTAGACGGTTCTTTCCTTCCCCCTTATCCTTGATCAAGCCAGATAGAGAACCATCATGGCGAGTCTGGTGTTTCAGCAAGGGGTGAACATTCTGTTCCCAGTTCCATTGCTTAGGTGGACGACTATCTATTACCTGGCCTTTTCCTTGATAAAAGCGCCATGGGAGTTGGGCTGATAACTGTTGTTCCGTTTTTTTTGCCAGGAAAATTCCCTTGCCAGTGACCATGCGTGACGGTGCCTGCTCCTTCCATACCGTGCGTTCCCAAGCAGCATATTGAGCCGCCTGATTAGCTCTGTGTTGGACCCCGGTTATTTTTGAGATGAAAGGTAGCAACAGTAGCAATGGGATTATCACAAAGCTCATCCCTATGATTGATTCAGCCAGGGCCTGGCCCCGTTGTCGATGAATGAACTGCATTAGAGTAACCTTGTCAGAGCCTGAACTGCGGCCCTCTCCCCTTGAGTAGATTGGCTCAGGCGCACTTGCCAGAATGGGTTATAGAGGTTGCCGTACTCATGCTTACTATCTTTTCTGGCCCAGGCAGAACCTGATTTCATCAGATCTCTCGGCCGCGAGTAGTAGACTTGTGCCGCGGCCAATGCGGTCATTCTGTCACCCAGCATTTTTTCATTGGTCGCAGGGTCAACCATGTCCCCTCCGAGAGGTACGCTGTTGCTGGTTCTCACTTTGTCTTGTTTTTTGGATACCACGACCAGAATATTGCTGGTTTCACTTTTCCCTTTTGCGGAATTCGACAGGGAATAGAAAGGTTGTACGCCATCATAGCTGCCACGGGTCACTTGATCGGCGGCTGCAAAGTTGGATGCGCTTCTATTATGTCCTCTGCTGCTTCCCCAGTAAGTTCTATCGTTCAACCTGCTGAGAATGGCTCTATTGTCGGATACGGTTCCACCCCAACCGGCAGGAATTTCTCTGGTACGCCATTTGCAGCGCCAACGTTTACATCTGAACTTGGAAAAGTGCACACTCAAGGTATCCATGGATGTCCATGATTCTGGACGATTCCCGTTGCTGACAAGCTCGCTGCCGCCGGCTTTATAAGTCTTGGCTTTGATCGGAAAAAAGTGGAATGACCAAGGGAAAGGCAGTTTATAGGTGCGTTTGTTGCTGAAAGGATCTCGGGATTTAAGAGTGACACCTATAAAGTCCTTATACTGACTGCCACCCTTATTTCTGTTTTGTCTTTTTTGAAGAGTTTGAAAGTCTACCCATACATTCTTTAGATCTTGTATCAATAGCGGGTTTTGCATCAAATCCATACGAGCATTTGGATCATTGGCTTTGACAATATCGCCAGCGCTATCGAACGCTGCCGTTACCCCTGCATAGTGCATGGATTGCTGAGCGATACTTATGGCTTTAAGTACGGTATTTTCTACATTGACCAGTACTTTGATGGCAGGCTGCACACCTTGATTCAGCCCCTTTACCACTTGCGCGATACCGTTGACCACTTGGCCAACGTAGGGAACTGCACACAATACCCGGCAAGCATTCTGTGAAAATACTTCAGCCATATTGAACCAAGATGAAAGGCCAACGAGTTGGGCTACTGCTACCTGATTGGCAACCGCAGCTCTATTGGTGTACGCCTTGAAATTCATGTCCCTGGCAGCAAGAGTGGCAACACTGTAGGCTGTATTATCTGCGGTATTTTGTAATTTAGTGCCCTTGATATTCAGTTGGGACACATTGAAACTAAAGAGGATTACCATTAGTGCAAATGCCATAAGAATCAATGACATTATCATGGCTTGCCCCTGTTGACGGGAAGGCATCATTCCTTTGCTCCTGCCTGCTCTCTGGTCTTGGTATTGGTTTAGTCGATTCCGCTGTCGCCACCGCCTTGACCTGAACCACCGGCAGCCTTATTGGCCCCTTCGTTATAGTTGCTCAGGTTGTAGTTGCTATCGGCTGTATTGCTGGCATCGTCGGCAGCTGTCTTGGCATTGGATATTTGTCCAGAGGAGTCTTGCCCCGAAACTTCACTTGAAAGTCCGGCGACTTGGTTGCGTATTGTTTTTCCAAAAAAACTGTATACGCCAATTGCAGTAATCGCTATCAGAGCCACTATGATGATATATTCCGTCATCCCTTGGCCCATCTGTTTATTAGATGCCATGAGTTAATCCTTTAACGAATGAGAAGGGGAATCACCAGACGTATTCCCCATTTTATAGGTAAGAGAGGTATTAATTACCGCCTGAACCACCAGAAGAACCACCAGCCGCAGCCTTATTTGCAGCAGCGTTATAGTTACCCAAGTTATAATCACCGTTGGCAACAGTAGAGGTTGTCCCCGCAGCAGTTTTGGCAGCACCAATCTGAGCTGACGAATCAACACCGGACATCTCTGTTGCCAGACCAGCCACTTGATTTCGAATGGTTTTACCGAAGAAGCTGTATACGCCAATGGCGGAGACAGCAATAAGCGCTACTATAATGATATATTCGGTCATACCTTGACCGCGAATTTTACCCTTGTACATTATCACTCCTTGATGCATTTGCTTGAGACAAAATTGTCGCGTAATTTTCCCGTTACATATTAGTCATAACAATTACCCAAAAGTGTATATTTGTATCGTCGTACGGTAACTGGTTATACCCTTATTTTTATATGGGAATTGTTTAATGATTAATCAGGAGTGAGCAACTTAAAGTATATATATGACAGTAATAAGACAGGCTGATTAACTTGATAACTCAACTTATGCTGATACTAAGTTAATGCCTAATGGATGATGAAACGATTAATGTATTGTGGCTCTTAGGTTTGGTATTGAACATATAATTCTCGGAAAAGAAAACGGCTCCTTAATGGAGCCGTTTTCATCATCAACTGTCGTTATCAGGCTTTAGGGCCAGCGGCCTTGATGGCATCAGACACCTGATACTTGGCGAAGTTGCTTTGGAAGGATTCAGCCAGCTGCTTGGCGTACTTGGCATATTCTTCCTTATCGGCCCAAGTGTTGACCGGGTTCAGCAACGTGCTGTCGACGCCGGGGACGGCAACCGGGATATCCAGGTTCAACTGCTCGATATGTTCGGTCGGCACTTCTTTGAGTTCACCGCTGACGATGGCATCAACAATGGCACGGGTGACAGGAATGTCGAAACGCTTACCCACGCCGTAAGGGCCACCGGTCCAGCCTGTGTTCACCAGGTAAACCTGGCTACCGAAGGCTTGGATACGCTTCATCAGCAGTTCGGCATATACCCCGGCAGGGCGAGGGAAGAAGGGAGCACCGAAACAGGTGGAGAAGGTTGACTGAATCGCGGCGGTTGAGCCCACTTCGGTGGAACCCACCTTGGCGGTATAACCTGAGAGGAAGTGATAGGCCGCCTGCTCCTTGCTGAGTTTGGCTACCGGGGGCAGGACGCCGGAAACGTCGCAGGTGAGGAACACCACGGCGTGTGGCTCGTTGCCACGGTTGTCTTCCTTGCGCTGGGCGATGTGCTCCAGTGGGTAAGCGGCACGGGTGTTCTCGGTCAGGCTGGCATCCTTGTAGTCGGGCACGCACTGCGCGTCCAGTACCACGTTTTCCAGCACAGTACCGAAGCGAATGGCATCCCAGATCACCGGCTCATTCTTCTGGCTGAGATCGATACACTTGGCATAACAGCCACCTTCAATATTGAAGACGCCGCCTTCGGCCCAGCCGTGCTCGTCATCACCGATAAGGAAGCGCTTGGGATCGGCAGACAGTGTGGTCTTGCCTGTGCCTGAGAGGCCGAAGAAGAGGGTAGTGTCACCATCTTTACCGACGTTGGCCGAGCAGTGCATCGGCAGTACGTCTTTGGCCGGCAGCAGGAAGTTTTGTACCGAGAACATGGATTTTTTCATTTCACCGGCATAGCGCATACCGGCCAGCAGTACCTTACGCTCGGCGAAGTTGATGATAACTGTGCCGTCTGAGTTGGTGCCATCGCGCTCGGGTGAGCAGACAAAACCAGGGGCATTGATAATCTGCCACTCGGGTTTCTGACTCTGGTTATAGTGCTCTGGCACGATAAACAGGTTACGGGCAAACAATTGGTGCCAAGCGTATTCAGTCGTGACTCTGATAGGCAGGTAGTGATCGGCGTCGGCGCCGACTTCCAGTTCAGAGACAAATACTTGCTTGTCGGCCAGATAGGCCTCGACCCTTTCCCATAGGGCAGCAAATTTTTGAGGTTCAAACGCTTGGTTGACCGCGCCCCACTCGATATCGGCCTCGGTACCCGGCTCCTTGACAATAAAACGGTCGGCGGGGGAACGGCCGGTGCGCTCGCCGGTCTGGGCCACCAGGGCGCCGTTGGCTGTCAGAGTGCCTTCGCCGCGCAGAATAGCCTGCTCGACCAGTTGGGCACTGTTGAGATTGAGTTGGATGCGGTTTGCTTCTGCCGCCATAGGTAAGGTCTCCATCTATTGTGAGGTCTGGTATGGTCCCGGTCTGCTGCCGGGTTGGCGCGATTGTAACTTAAGCGCTGGCTGAAGTGTGAGCAAGATCTGGAAAATGGTGAAAAAAAGAGGGCGATCACTCGCCCTCTTGAAAAACGACAGATTTATCGCCCCATTATTGGGGAGTATCCGGTGCCTGAGCGTTGGCGAAGATGGCTTCGATATCGATAGCGTCGAAGCGATAGTGGCTGTTGCAGTATTCACAGCCCATCTCCACCAGGCCTTTTTCCTGGATGATGGCGTCTATCTCTTCTTTCGCCAGGGTGCGGATGGCTGCAGCGCTGCGCTCACGGGAGCAGGTACACTTGAAGCTGACGCTCACCGGATCGAACAGCCGCACCTGCTCCTGATGGTAGAGGCGATGCAGGACTTCGGTGGCCGGCAGGCTGAACAGTTCTTCGGCCTTAATAGTCGCAGTCAGCTGAGTCAGGTGTTCAAACTCGGTATTTTCACTCTGCTCGCTCGGCAATACCTGCAACAGCATACCGGCGGCATGTTCGCCATCGGCAAATAACCAGATACCGGTAGGCAATTGCTCAGATTGGGCAAAGTAGCTCTCCAGACATTCGGCGATGCTGGGCTTATCCAGCGCCACTACGCCCTGGTAACGCTCGCCTTCTGTCGGGGTAAGGGTGATAACCATATAGCCTTGACCAAAGAGCTGTTCCAGTGGCGTATCGGCAGCAATCTCGCCCTGCCAACGGGCAACGCCCCTCAATTCCTGGCGGTTGTTACCATTGATCACTGCCAGTGACACGGGGCCACCCTGACCCTGGAGTTGCACACTGATATCTCCTTCAAATTTCAGCGTGGCTGTCAGCAACGAGGTGGCGGCCAGCAATTCACCCAGCAGTACCTTAAGGCGCTCCGGGTAATCGTGGGTGTTAACTATCTGGCGGTAGCTATCACTGAGCTGGGCCAGTTCACCCCTTACATCGGCGTTATCAAACAGATAGCGATGGAGAGTATCTTGGTTCATTGGGTTTCTCACTGTTAATTCAGGTCTCGCGGAAGCGGATGATTTGCCGCCGCTGTTTCTTGTCCGGCTTGGTATCGGGCGCCGGATTATGCAGTATGTTGAGCCTTCTGGCTTCTGCATTACTTTCCCGCTTTTGTATGCTCTGCGGTGTTTCTTCGTACAGGCTCTGGGCGATAACCGCCCCCTGACGGACACCGGAAACTTTTTTTATGACGATCTCTTTTTCGTCATATCCCTGGCGTAACCTAATGCGCGCACCGACTTCTGCCAGTTTGCTGGATTTGGTCCTTTGGCCGTTGTAATGTACTTTACCGCCGTTGATCATCTCTTTGGCCAGGGCGCGGGTCTTGTAAAAACGCGCTGCCCAGAGCCATTTATCGAGCCGGACCGCCTCGGCGTTGTCATTGCTATGGGCCATGGATACTCCTGTCATAAATGAAAAAGGGGATGAGCTCACAACTCGGGGATAAATCCCTTGTCCAAGCCGTCGATACGGGGTTAAACAGTGGAGCGCTTCACACCCTTTCCAGGCGCGCAAAGGTAGCATAATCGTACAATTTTCGCCAATCTACTCCCTGTTATGGTCTTGTTGCAAACAAGAGTGTGGGTTAGCATGGCGAAGGGTTCAGTCACTATCATAATCAGAACAGAGACCTGATTAGAGGGTCCGGAAAATATGGATTTATTGGATAAGATTATCGCCAAGACGGGCAGCATACCGCAAAAACCCGCCAGCTCTGCCGTGTTTTGGCTACTGATGCTGTTGGTTCTGTATTTGATGGCACAGATCAGCTGGAAGCTGATCCCAACAGGCAAACCGACAGCCAACTGGACACCAACCCCGGTTTCTGGCACCCAATCCCAGAATGTCGATATTGGCACTATCAACGGCTTGGCACTATTCGGCAAGAAAGATGCCAGCAGCACCAAGCCCAAGTCTGAGCCAGCCGCCGAAATGATCACAGATGCTCCAAAAACTTCACTGTCGATTTTGTTGACCGGGGTGGTGGCATCCAGTGCCGAGCAGAAAGGCCTGGCTATTATTGAGTCTCAAGGCAGTCAGGAAACCTACAGCCTGGGCGATAAGATTAAGGGTACCTCGGCATCGCTGAAAGAGGTGTATGCCGACCGCATCATTATTACCAATGCCGGCCGTTACGAGACTCTGATGCTCGACGGTCTGCAATATACCACTCAGTCACAAGCCAACGCCCAGCTGCAACAGGCCCGCAGCGGTGGTGATGTGACCAAGGTTGACCGCCGTGATGCCGATATTGGCCGCGAGTTGGTGGCCTCCCGCGATGAGTTGCTGGCCGATCCCAGCAAGATTACCGATTACCTGGCGATCTCTCCGGTACAAAAGGATGGTGAAGTACAAGGGTACAGACTCAACCCGGGTAAAGATGCCGGATTATTCAAGGATGCCGGGTTCCAGCCCAATGACCTGGCAAAATCCATCAATGGTTATGATTTAACTGATATGAGCCAGGCGCTGGAGGTGATGGGCCAGCTGCCGGATCTGACCGAGGTCTCTGTGATGGTAGAGCGCGAAGGTCAGTTGGTTGAAATCATGTTCAGTTTGCCGCAATAAAGCAGGTTTAGGGGAAAGTACAATAATGAACAACAAACGGATTCGAACCAAGCTTATCGCTGGTCTGGTAGCCACAGCGGCCTTGCTGACCCAACAAAGCGCTTGGTCTGAGCAATATGCGGCGAACTTTAAAGGCACTGATATTCAGGAGTTTATCAACATAGTTGGTAAGAACCTCAATAAGACCATCATTGTCGATCCTACTATTCGCGGCAAAATCAATGTCCGCAGCTATGACATGCTCAACGATGAGCAGTATTACCAGTTCTTCCTCAACGTGTTACAGGTCTACGGTTATGCCGTGGTCGAGCTGGAAAACAATGTCATCAAGGTAATTAAAGATAAAGACGCCAAGACCTCTTCCATTCGGGTTGCCGATGACAATACCCCGGGACTTGGCGATGAGATGGTGACCCGCATTGTGGCGCTGTACAACACAGAAGCCAAACAGTTGGCGCCTTTGCTGCGTCAGCTCAATGACAACGCCGGTGGCGGCAACGTGGTCAACTATGATCCTTCCAACGTTTTGATGATCACCGGCCGCGCCAATGTGGTCAACAAGCTGGTGGAGATTGTACGCCGGGTGGACAAACAGGGGGACACCGAAGTGCAGGTGGTGCCTTTGGAATACGCCTCTGCCGGTGAAATGGTTCGTATTATAGATACCCTCTATCGCGCCAGTGCCAACCAGGCACAACTGCCGGGCCAGGCGCCCAAAGTGGTGGCCGACGAGCGTATCAACGCCGTGGTGGTCAGTGGCGATGAACGCAGCCGTCAGCGGGTGGTGGAGCTTATTCATCGTCTCGACGCCGAGCAGGCCAGCACGGGTAACACCAAGGTGCGTTATCTGCGTTATGCCAAGGCCGAAGACCTGGTGGAAGTCCTGACCGGCTTTGCCCAAAAACTGGAAGGTAAAGATGGTGCCGCACCAGCCCCCGGCAGCGCCGGAGGCAAACGCCGCAACGAAATCAATATCATGGCCCATGAAGACACCAATGCTTTGGTGATCAGCGCCGAGCCGGATCAGATGCGCACCCTGGAGAGTGTGATCAACCAGTTGGATATCCGCCGAGCCCAGGTGCTGGTGGAAGCCATCATAGTCGAGGTAGCTGAAGGGGATGACGTGGGCTTCGGCATTCAGTGGGCCACCGAGGCAGGTGGCGGTACTCAGTTCAATAACCTTGGCCCCACCATAGGTGAAATTGGCGCGGGTATCTGGGCGGCGCAGGATCAGAAGGCTTCCCAGACCTGTACCGGCTCGGGTGATAACCTGACCTGTACCCAAAACCCTGACACCAAGGGTGATATCACCCTGTTGGCTCAGGCGCTCGGTAAGGTGAACGGTATGGCCTGGGGCGTGACCATGGGCGACTTTGGCGCTCTGGTTCAGGCCGTGTCCAGCGATACCAACTCCAACGTGTTGGCGACGCCTTCTATTACCACCCTGGATAACCAGGAAGCGTCCTTCATTGTTGGTGACGAAGTGCCTATCCTCACAGGTGCGCAAAACTCTACCAATGGCAACAGTAACCCGTTCCAAACCGTTGAACGTAAGGAAGTCGGGGTCAAGCTCAAGGTGGTGCCACAGATCAACGAAGGCAACGCGGTCAAGCTCACCATTGAGCAGGAAGTGTCCGGCATCAACGGCAAGACCAATGTGGACGTGACCTTTGCCACCCGTCGCCTGACCACTACTGTGATGGCCGACTCGGGCCAAATCGTGGTGCTGGGTGGACTGATCAATGAAGAGGTGCAGGAGAGCGTACAGAAAGTGCCTTTCCTGGGTGATATTCCAATTCTGGGACACCTGTTCAAATCGTCCAGCAGCGGCAAGAAGAAAAAGAACCTGATGGTGTTTATCAAGCCGACCATTATTCGTGATGGTGTCACCATGGAAGGCATTGCCGGCCGTAAGTATAACTACTTCCGTGCCTTGCAGCTGGAGCAACAGAAGCGCGGCATTAACCTGATGCCAAACACCAATGTGCCTATGTTGGAAGAATGGAGCCAGGAAGAGTATCTGCCACCCGAGGTCAATGAGATCCTCGAGCGCTATAAGCAAGGTAAGGGGCTGGATACCAAGATGCGCAAGACGGACTCCACCCTGAAGACATTGGATGAGAACAAACAGGGCGAAGCCGATGAGTGAAGTCCAGCCGCCAACAGAAGAGCTGGCTCAGGTTTCCAGTGAGCTGGCGCTGGTCGCCGAGGCCGAGAGTGACGAGCTGTTTCATTCAAACAGCCGTGAGCGGCTGCCGTTTGCCTTTGCCCACAGATACAACCTGGTGCTCAGCAAAGACCCGGAGGAACGGCTGACTCTGTATTACACCCAGGCAACACCTTTGTCTGTGCTGTTTGAGGTGCGTCGTTATGCCGGTCAGGAGTTACCGCTGCACAAGCTGGAAGCCAATGAGTTTGAGCGCTACCTGACCCAGGCCTATCAGAGTAACTCTTCCGAGGCGCAGCAGCTGATGGAAGACATAGGCAATGAGATGGATCTCTTTACCCTGGCAGAAGAGATGCCGCAGACCGAAGATCTGCTGGAAGGGGAAGATGATGCACCTATCATCAAGCTGATCAACGCCTTATTGTCTGAAGCCATCAAAGAAGAGGCTTCGGATATTCATATTGAAACCTACGAGAAGCAGCTTGTGGTGCGTTTCCGGGTCGATGGTGTGCTCAAGGAAGTGCTCAAGCCGAACCGTAAGCTTTCCTCACTCCTGGTATCGCGGATCAAGGTAATGGCCCGTTTGGATATCGCCGAGAAGCGGGTGCCGCAGGACGGCCGGATCTCGCTGCGTATCGGTGGTCGCGCCGTGGATGTGCGGGTATCGACCATGCCATCGAGCCACGGCGAGCGGGTCGTGCTGCGTCTGTTGGACAAGAACGCCGGTAATCTGGATTTGGCACAGCTGGGGATGAAAGACAGCATCCGCCGCCAGTTTGATGAGCTGATCCGTAAACCCCACGGCATTATTCTGGTTACCGGCCCTACGGGTTCGGGCAAGAGTACTACCCTCTATGCCGGTCTAACCGAAATCAATCACAACGACATCAACATACTCACAGTTGAAGACCCGATAGAGTACGAACTGGAAGGCATAGGCCAAACCCAGGTCAACACCAAGGTGGACATGACTTTCGCCCGCGGCTTGCGGGCCATTCTGCGTCAGGATCCTGATGTGGTGATGATAGGGGAAATCCGTGATCTGGAAACAGCCCAGATTGCGGTGCAGGCCTCACTCACAGGCCACCTGGTGATCTCTACCTTGCACACCAACACGGCTTCTGGTGCCATTACCCGTTTGCAGGACATGGGCGTTGAGCCTTTCCTGGTGTCTTCCAGTCTGCTGGGGGTGCTGGCCCAGCGCCTGGTGCGGACTCTATGCAACGAATGTAAGGAAGCCCACGCCCCGGATGCCCGCGAACGTGAACTCCTGGGCATAGGCGATGAGGAAGCGGTGATCTATCGCGCCAAGGGTTGCAAGAGCTGTGGCCATAACGGCTATCGTGGCCGTACCGGGATCCATGAACTACTGCTGGTGGACGACAACGTCCGCGAACTCATTCACGGCGGCCGTGGCGAACTGGCGATTGAAAAATATATTCGTCAGCACAGCCCCAGCATTCGCCATGACGGCATGGTCAAGGTGCTGGCGGGGATCACTACCCTGGAAGAAGTGCTGCGCGTGACCCGCGAGGAGTAATTCATGGCGGCATTCGAGTACAAGGCGCTCAATCAAGCCGGTAAGCAGGTCAAAGGGGTTATCGAAGCCGATACCGCCAGACAGGCCCGCAGTCAGCTGCGTGAACAGAAGCTGATGCCGTTGGATATCGCTCCGGTTACCGAAAAGGAAGCCAAGGCCAGTAGTGGCAGTTGGTTGAACCGGCGCAAGAAGATCTCCGTGGCCGAACTGGCACTGATCACCCGCCAGATAGCGACCCTGGTCGCTGCCGGTTTGCCGGTGGAAGAGGCCCTCAAGGCCGTGGGCCAACAGTGCGAAAAAGACCGTCTCGCCTCCATGGTGATGGCGGTGCGCTCGCGGGTGGTGGAAGGCTACTCGCTGGCCGACTCCATGGCTGAGTTTCCCCATGTATTTGATGATCTCTACCGCGCCATGGTGGCCTCGGGCGAAAAGTCCGGCCATCTGGAAATCGTACTCAATCGCCTGGCGGACTACACGGAGCGGCGCCAGCAACTCAAGACCAAGCTGACCCAGGCGATGATCTATCCCATAGTGCTGACCACAGTGGCTATCGGTGTTATCGCCGTGCTGCTGGCGGCCGTGGTGCCCAAGGTGGTTGGCCAATTTGAACACATGGGCCAGGAGTTACCCGGTACCACTCAGTTTTTGATCGCCGCCTCTGACTTTGTTCAGCATTACGGCTTGTTCGTCCTGGGCGCCATAGTATTGCTGGCACTGCTGTTTCAGAAGATGCTCACCAAGCCCGCCTTCAAACTCAAGTATCACAAGCTGTTGCTGCGTTTGCCTGTGGTGGGCAAGGTCAGCAAGGGGCTGAATACTTCACGCTTTGCCCGAACCTTGAGTATCCTCAGTGCCAGCTCAGTGCCGCTGCTTGATGGCATGCGGATTGCCAGTGAGGTCTTGCTGAATGTGCGGGTGCGTCAGGCGGTGGAAGAGGCCACGGCCAGAGTGCGTGAGGGAACCAGTCTGGGGGCGGCACTGACTAATACCAAGCTGTTCCCGCCCATGATGTTGTATATGATAGCCTCGGGCGAGAAGAGTGGTGAGCTGGAGCAGATGCTCGAGCGCGCCGCAGATAACCAGGACAGGGAGTTCGAGTCCAACGTCAATATCGCCTTGGGGGTGTTTGAACCCCTGTTGGTGGTGAGTATGGCCGGGATAGTGTTGTTTATTGTTCTGGCGATTTTGCAACCGATATTGGCGCTCAACAATATGATTAGTGGCTGAGTCTCATTTCACCGCAGCCATTTGAGGTTTTTTAGGAGGAAGTAAGTTAATGCAAAGCAACAACAGACAGAAAGGTTTTACCCTGCTGGAAGTGATGGTGGTGATAGTGATCCTGGGGATCCTGGCCTCCATGGTGGTGCCCAATCTGATGGGTAACAAGGACAAGGCCGACCAGCAAAAGGCGGTGTCTGACATAGTCGCGCTGGAAAACCAGCTGGATATGTACAAGCTGGACAACAGCGTGTACCCCACAACCGAACAGGGGCTGGAAGCTCTGGTCGAGAAGCCCAATATTTCTCCTGAGCCACGCAACTATCGTGACGGTGGTTACGTTAAGCGCTTGCCTATGGATCCCTGGGGCAACCCTTACCTGCTGATGAGCCCGGGTGAACACGGCAAGATCGACGTCTTCAGCTCAGGCCCTGACGGCCAACCCGGCACAGAAGACGACATAGGCAACTGGAATCTGCAAGACTTCCAATAAAATGCAAATCAGGCACTCACGGGGTTTTACCCTGCTGGAAGTGATGTTGGTGGTGCTGCTGATGGGGCTGGCAGCTACGGCTGTGACCATGACCATGGGTAATAGTGGCCCCAAGCAGCAGTTAACTCGTGAGGCGCAGAGGTTTATGGCGGCCACCGAGACAGTGCTGGATGAAACTGTGCTCAGTGGTCAGTTTATCGGCATAGTGGTGGACAAGGACAAGTACCACTTCGTGCTGTTTAAAGAGAACAAATGGCAACCGCTGGAACAGGACCGACTGCTGGCCGAAAAGCAGTTGCCGGAAGGCATCTCGTTGTCGGTCGAGCTCGAAGGCCTGCCTTTGGTGCAGGAAGATGAAGAGCAGGACTCCTGGTTCGACGAGCCCTTTATTGAGGAATCGGACGCGGACAAAAAGAAGTTTCCCGAGCCGCAGATCATGCTGTTGCCAAGTGGCGAAATGACCGCTTTCGAGCTCAGCTTTATCGCCCGCGATAGCCAAGGCGAAACCGTAGAGGTACTGGTCAGCGGTGATAGCCTGGGTCGCCTCAAACTGGGGAGGTTCGATGATTTTGAATAAACCTGCCCGGCAAAAGGGGATGACGCTGCTGGAAGTCATCGTCGCCTTGGCGGTGTTTGCCATTGCGGCCGTGGCAATTACCAAAAGCATAGGCGATCAGATTGCCAATATGCCGATACTGGAAGAACGCACCCTGGCGCAGTGGGTAGCAGATAACCAGATGGTAGATGCCAGGTTGGAAAAGGGTTTTCCGGCCCTTGGGCGTAAAGATGGTCGCAGCGAACTGGCCGGCCAAACCTGGTATTGGCGCAAAGAAGTGGTCAAGACCACAGATGATAATTTTCGGATGATCCGTATCAGTGTCAGTGATGATGACAGATTCGGGCGGATCATCGCTCAGGTGAATTCATATGTACTCAAGCAGGAATAGCGGTTTTACCCTGCTGGAGATGCTGATCGCCATAGCGATCTTCGCCATGCTGGGCCTGGCGGCTAACGCCGTATTGCAAACTGTGCTGAAAAATGACGAGGTCACCCGCGACTTTTCAAAACAGCTCAAGTACCTGCAGCAGGGCTTTGGGGTGTTGGAGCGGGATCTGGGGCAGATGGTTGCCCGTACTCCCAGGCTGTTGGAAGGCGGCCGCGGCAGCACAGTGTTTCAGACCGGGACAGATATTCTGGACTCTGAGTCCGAGGCGCTGGTGTTTTTTCGCCTGGGGTGGCTCAATCCGGGTGGCTTGCTGCCAAGAGGCAGTCTGCAGTCTGTGGCCTATGTAGTGCAGGAGGGGCGGCTCGAGCGTTGGTACTACCCTTACCCCGAGCCGGAGTTTGGTGCCGAACCGATTAAAACCGTATTGATGGATAAGGTGTTATCAGTCAAATACGCGTTTTTTGTCGAGGATAAGTGGCAACGCAAGGTTGAGGCCAGCAAGTTGCCCAAGGCGATCGCCATAGAGATAGAGACAGAGGACAGAGGTATTATCACCCGCAAATTCCTGTTGCCTGTTGGGGCACCTGCGGCCGACAAACAGGACGACAATGGTGGCGACACCAACAAGGGTGACAACAACGGCAATCAGAACGACGACAAGCAGGACTCCGACGGCCAGGACGGCAATAACTCAGGCCAAGGCAAGGAGGAGTTCTGATGGGAGGCAAGCAAAGAGGCGTCGCCCTGATAGTGGTATTGCTGATAGTGGCGATTGTGGCCGTGCTGGCTACCAGTATTACCGGGCGCAACCAGTTGTCGGTGCGCAGAACCTTGAATCTGGCGCAGTATGACCAGGCTTACTGGTACGCTATTTCGGCCGAAGAATTGGCGCGTAAGGTATTGAAGCAGGATTTGGATGACTCGGAAGGTCGGGTGCATCTGCAGCAATACTGGGCCATGGCGGATGTGGTTTTTCCGGCGGAGAACGGCGAGATTGGTGGCACCATTTCCGACCTTCGCAGCTGCTTTAACCTCAATGCCTTGAGTGTCAGCAGCAAAGAGGCGGCAGATGGTCAGCCGCAAAAGATGCCGCTGGCCGTCAGACAGTTCAAGGGATTGTTGGAATCCTTGGGGATGGATGAGTTCGGCGCCGAGCGTCTGACCCATACCTTGAAAGATTATCTGGACGAGGACTCGATAGCCTCGCCCTTCGGTGCCGAAGATGCCGAGTATGAAGCAAGGGTGGTCCCTTATCGGGCGGCCAATACCTTAATGAGTCACAGCAGTGAGTTACGGGCCGTTTTTGGCTTTAACCAAGAGACTTATCGCATTTTAAGGCCCTATGTTTGCGCCATACCGGGAAATGACCGACAGTTGCTGAACGTCAACACCATCAAGGTCGAGCAGGCAGCACTGCTGGCGGGAATGCTGGAAAATCAAATCTCGGTAGGTGAGGCCGAAAGTATTATTAACCAGCGCCCTGCGGGGGGCTTCGACAAGATAGAAGATTTCTGGGCGCTGGGATCGCTGACCACTATTGCCAGTAAGAATGATCAGCTCAAGTCCAGTTTCGTGGTCGACAGTAAGTTTTTCAAACTGGAGGCCAAGGCCAGGGTGGATGATGCCCTGTTCCGATTGGAGAGCATGCTGCACATAGTGGGTGGTAATCAGCTCGAAGTGTTGACCCGGCAATATGGCGGACAAGAATAACAGGACAAGCCCCTAAGCCACCAAGGCCAGGGATTGTGGAGAACAATAGTGAGTGAACGCTTATTTATCCGTTTAGGCAAAAACCTGGGCTCGCCCTGCGCCTGGGTCGTATGGTCTGAGCAGGAACAGGAGATTATTGCCTCGGGAGAGCTGGCTGATGCGCGGTCACTGGAGACTCTGGCGCAGCGAGCCGGTAATCGCCCGGTCGACGTACTGGTGCCGGCCAGAGCCCTTCAGCTCACTTCGGTTAATCTGCCGGAGAAGGGGCAACGCCAGGCTCTAAAGGCGTTGCCTTTCCTGCTTGAAGACACCCTGGCCCAAAATGTTGATGAACTGCACTTTGTGGTTGGTCCCCGCGATGGCGAGAGCCTGAGTGTGGCTGTGGTTGCTCATGAGCAGATGCAAAACTGGCTCTCCTGGTTGGATGAGGCCGGGCTCAAGGTGCGTAAAATGGTGCCGGATTGTCTGGCACTGGAACGGGAAGACTGTGACTGGGCCCTGATGGCCTATGAAGATCAGCTGTTGCTGCGTACCGGCGAAGGCATGGGTATGAGTATGCCCAAAGACTGGCTGCAGCCCTTGCTGCCCGGGTTGCTCGAAGAGCAGCAAACGGCGCCGAGTCTGGCCTGCTATACCGAATTTCAATGGCCAGAGCTTGAGTGTCGGCAGATGCCACTGGAGATGCCCATGCTGGTGTTGGCCAAGGGGCTACACAAGTCGCCTATCAATCTGCTGTCCGGCCCCTATGTTCCCAAGCGTGAATACAGCAAGCACCTGCTGCTATGGAAGCGAGTGGCTATCGCCGCCGCCATTGCCCTGCTGCTTGGTCTGGTCAACAAGGGACTGAACATACATCAGATGCAGACAGAGGCCGATGAACTGAGGGCCCAGAGCGAAAGTATTTATCGTCAGGTGGTTCCCGGCAGTTCGCGGATAGTTAACTTGCGCTCGCAGCTGGAATCTCAACTCAGAACCCTGCAGGGCAGTGGTTCGGGTGGTGAGTTCTTTGCCATGCTGGATGGGCTCGAAGGTGCTTTCAAACAAGTGCCGGATCTCAAGCCCAACAGCCTGAGGTTTGATGCCGGACGCAGTGAAATTCGTATGCAGGTGACGGCCAAGAGCTATGCCCAGATAGAGCAGTTTAAAGAGCTGGCCGGGCGTAAATTCCGTCTCGAGGGCGGGGCGATGAACAGTACTGAAAATGCGGTCACCAGTACCCTGACCCTAAGGAGCAAATAAATGGAAAATTTGCGTAACTGGTGGGAATCACTGGCACAGAGGGAGCAACAGCTGGTCGCTGCCATGGCGGTGATAGTGGCTGTTGGTATCCTTTACTGGGGGATCTGGACACCGATAAGCAATGCCGAGCAGAAGGCGCAGAATAGCCTCAATGCTCAGACCCAGATGCTCAGCTTTGTGAAACAGACGGCCAATAAGATTGCCGGTATCAAACAGAGCGGTAATAGACCGGCTCTCAAGGGGAGTCTCAGTACTGTGGTGACCCAGAGCGCCGCCAGCTATGACCTGGAGATCACCCGCATGGCACCGCAGGGAAAACAGATTCAGATCTGGATGGATGAAGTGCCCTTCGATAGCCTGATCTCCTATCTTGGTGATCTGGTACAGAAACAAGGCTTGTCGCTGGATAGCCTGGATCTGGCCGAAGGTGATAGCCCTGGCATGGTGAAAGTTAGACGAATCCAGTTGTCTCAGTCGTAAGGTGTTGTCTTGAAACTGATTAGTAAAATAATACTCTGTGTGCTGATCTACCTGGCGTTTATGCTGGCACTCTTCCCTGCACGCTTGGCGGTTTCGCTGGCCCCCCTGCCGGCTAATTTGCAGCTTGGCGGTGTCAGCGGCACCATCTGGAGTGGCAGTATCGATGTGATTAAGTTGCAGCAACGTCAGTTGGAGCAACTGAGTTGGGAGCTCAGCCCCTGGGCGCTGCTGACCGGCAGAGCCAAACTGGACTTCCAACTGGGCAGCCGCGCCAGTGCCGTCAATGCCAAGGGCCAAGTCACCTTGGCTGCCGGCGGTATCAGCGCCGAGAAGCTGCGTTTTGAAGCTCCGGTCGAGTTTTTAATGGCCGGCAGTCGTCTGCCATTTCGCACTCAGGTAAGCGGTGATATCTCAGTGTTGCTGGACACTTTGGTGCAGGGGCAGCCTTGGTGTGAGGCGCTCAGTGGCAAAGTCTTTCTCAACCGGGTCGGCATCAGGAATCAGTTTGGCCAGTATCCTTTGGGAGACATAGAACTCGGCCTGCAGTGTGTTGCCGGTCAGGTGCAACTGGCGACCGATGAAGAGAAAAACGCCATAGGCGTGGCCGGCACCTTGCTGCTCAAAGCCAATGAACAACTTGAGGTCAAGGCCCGCATTCGTGAGACTCAGGCTCAGTCTGAAGATCTGAAAAAAGCTTTGCCATTTCTGGGCAAGCGAGATGCCCAGGGATATTTCCCTATCAATTACAACGGCAAGATCCCGGGCCTTTAAAGAGGCTGGCAGCCGGGTTTCTCTCGGCTGCCGTTTGTTCAGTTGAGCTTTCCCGTTTAAAACCCCTGCGGTAACCCGCCAGCGCTTGCATCCAAGTCAACTAATCTGAAAATTCCCACCGCCCAGACAAACTCCGCGGCTCTGTTATTTCGTGTGAATTGGTATAACATTGTAGCCTGAGTCACATTTTCAGTTTGTCAGCGTCAGAGGCCTCTATGACAGAGCGGCAGAAGAAGCCGGAAATATTGCACACCGAAGTTGTTGCCCGCAGTCGTCTGTTTCAAATAGAACAGGTACATCTGCGTTTCTCCAATCAAGAGGAACGCCACTACGAACGGATGAAAGGCGCCAGCCGCGGCGCCGTGATGGTGGTGCCGGTTCTCAATGGTGAATGGTTACTGCTGGGCAGCGAGTATGCCGCGGGTACCCATAACTATGAGCTGGGATTCCCCAAGGGACTGATCGACCCGGGAGAGACAGCCGCCGAAGCCGCCAACCGTGAATTGCAGGAAGAGATAGGCTATGGCGCCCGCAAACTGACTAAACTGAAAGAGTTAAGCCTGGCTCCTGGGTATTTCGCCAGTAAGATGCAGATTTTCCTGGCCGAAGATCTCTACGAGAGTCGCCTGGAAGGCGATGAACCTGAACCGATAGAACTGGTTCCCTGGCCCCTGGAGCGTTGGCAAGAACTGCTGGATATGAATGATTTTTCAGAAGGACGCAGCGTCAGCGCCTTGTTTTTGGCGATGAAACAGCTGAAACTGACTGAGTCACCCTAAAAAATTGGCCACACCCGGCCACTGACTTTTGCTTATCCGATGGAAGGCGTTTGGAGTAGTTATGAAGCCAGAAGAGTTGATAGATCACGTTATTGTCATTGCAACGGAAGCGGGACAGAAAATTCGCCAGATCTACCAACAAGGCAGTTTCAGCAAGGAAACCAAGGAAGACAACACCCCTGTCACTTCGGCCGACATCGCGGCCCATGAGATTATCTGCAGCAGCTTAAAGGCGCTGACCCCGGAGATCCCGGTTTTGTCCGAGGAAGCCGCCGATATTCCCCTCTCTGAGCGTAGCCAGTGGCGCCGCTACTGGCTGGTAGATCCCTTGGATGGTACCGGAGAGTTCATCGCCGGCAGCGGCGACTTCTCGGTCATCATTGCCCTGGTTGAGCATAACCGCCCCATCATGGGTGTGGTTTATGTGCCCATGACTGAAGTATGTTACTACGCCATAGCAGGTCTTGGCGCTTACAAACGTACCCTCCAGGCAGAGCTGAGAATTCACAGTAAGCAGTTGCCGAAAGAGCAGGACAATTCGTTGCGCCTGGCGGTCAGTCGGCGTCAGGATCCTCAGTCTGTGCTCAAGCTGTTCAACCAACCCAAGCATTGTGAACTCGTGGTGCTCGGCGGTGCGGCACTCAAAAGCTGCCTGGTCGCAGAGGGCAGGGCAGATTGCTATGTGCGGGTGGGCCCCACGGGTGAATGGGACACAGGGGCGGCGCAGATTATCATAGAAGAAGCCGGTGGCCAGTTGATGGATACCGAGCTGCAGCCCTTAACCTACAACGAGCGCGAATCGCTGGAAAACCCCAACTTTATCGTGGTCGGCTCCCCTAACCTTGAGTGGGACAAGATACTGGCCGGAGATTAATCGGATGCAGATAAGACCAATATCCAGAGCCGATCTGGATGCCGTATTGGCCTTGGAGTTGGCAACCTTCGGTGAGCACTGCTACCCGGACTTCTTCTTCCGTCAAGCACTGGATGCCTGGCCCACAGGTTTTCTGGGGGCCTTTGTCGACGGGAAACTGGCCGGTTATCTGCTGCGGGTGAGCGGTGAACAGCCGGGGCGACACTGGTTGCTGTCACTGGCCGTGTCTCCTATGCAGCAGGGCCGAGGGATAGGCAAAAGCTTGCTCAGTACGTGCCTGGAAGACTGCCGCCATGGTGTCGATGAACTGTTACTGACGGTAGCGCCGGATAATCCCGCCCGCCATCTCTACAGCCGCATGGGGTTTGAAAACCTGGGGCTGGAAGCCGACTATTTCGGCGTCGGTGAGCACAGGTTGCTGCTGCGCTGGCAGGGTCAATAGGCGCTGGCACTTGTGGTTTGAGTGAACGCGCCTGGGCCGTGGTTGAAAACGCCCTTCGATTCAATATAGAGCCATATTCCCAAACCTTTGAATCTGTTTTGCACAGTGCGCCTTTGTGCTGGAGCCCTGATACGCTCGGGGCTCTTGTGCTCCAGAGGCTGAACGCCCGATTTTCGCTAGCTTTTTTTGAAGATATTTTCCAAGGTTAATTAATGGTATTCAGCACGGGTGTCTAAAAAATATCATATTGTGAACATTGTTTTTTATTTTGAAGGCTGTTAGTCTGCTGCCATCTCTTCTCAGGAATGGACACTATGGCAAGACGCAAGGAACACAGTCATCAAGAGATCCGCCTCATGGCACTGGATGCCGTCGAGCAGTTGTTGACGCAGGAGGAATATACCAGCCTGAGTCTTAGGCGGATCGCCTCCCAAGTGGGCTATGCCCCCAGTACCCTAATCAACCTCTTTGGTAGCTATAACTATCTGCTCTTGAGTGTATCCGCCAGGGTCTTGGGGCGTCTGCTTGAGCAAATGCAGTTGGTGTGCGGACAAACATTCACATCCGGTGAGCAGCAGCTGTTGGCGTTAGGTAAGGCCTATGCCGAGTTTGCCCATAACCAACCACAGGCATTTCGTTTGGTGTTTGCCTTACATCTGGGGCCGGAAGAACCTCTGCCCGAATCGCAACAACAGTTGATTGCCGAGCTGATAGGTTTACTCGAGCAGCAACTCGGTGACTTGTTGCCAAACTTGTCCTCATCCAAGCTGGCACTCGCCAGTCGCAGCTTCTGGAGCAGTATCCATGGGCTGACCGGCCTGGCGCTGGACGATAAGCTTTTCAGTCAGGCTTCTTGGTTGCAGTTACTGACATTTCAGGTGCACTTGTGGTGGACGGCAATGCAACAGGAGGAGGGAGCATGTTCCTGAGCAAACGATTTTTACCCTATTTCGCCACTCAATGTTTGGGGGCGCTCAACGACAACATCTACAAGAATGTGTTGCTGCTGCTGGTGACCTACAGCCAGGTCGATAACCTGCCGATGAGTGTCGATCTGTTTGTCAATCTGGCGGCAGGGATCTTCATCCTGCCTTTCTTTCTGTTTTCCGCCCATGCGGGCATGGTGGCCGACAATATGGACAAGGCGTTGATGATCCGCAGGTTAAAGCTGCTGGAGCTTATCATCATGTCCTGCGCCGCCGCGGCGATTATGGCGCAAAGCTATCTGTTGATGTTGCTGCTGCTGTTTCTTACCGGCACCCAATCGGCCTACTTTGGTCCGGTAAAATACTCGCTGCTGCCGCAGGCGCTTAGAGAGGATGAGTTGGTAACTGGTAATGCCTGGGTAGAGATGGGCACCTTCCTGTCAATTTTGATAGGCACCCTGAGTGCCGGGCTGCTGGTAACCAGTGACAACGGCCTGATGTGGGCGGCGATAACTGTATGTATGCTGGCCTTGGCCGGTTTCCTCTCCAGCCGGGCGATTCCATCACTGCCGGCGCCGTTGCCGATAGACAAGGTACGCTTTGCCCCCTTGTCCGGTACTTTGGCCAGTATCAAGCGGGTACGGCAAACGCCGTCAATCTGGATGGCGATTCTGGCGATAAGCTGGTTCTGGTTTTTGGGTGCCACCTACCTGACCCAGTTCCCCAATTTTGCCAGAGGCTCGCTGCACTCGGACGCCACTGTGGTGTCGCTGCTGTTGGCGCTGTTTTCCATAGGTATTGCGGTCGGCTCTTTTGTCTGCGAACGCTTCTCCTTTGGCCATGTAGAGCTGGGATTGCTGCCTTTCGGGGTAGCAGGGTTAACCTTCTTTGGCCTGGATCTGCTGTGGGCCATTCCTGACTACAGCCAACTGCCGGCGGGATATCTCTACGACATAGCCGAGTTTGTCGGCCGCAGTGAACACTTCAGGCTGATGTTCGCACTGTTTATGGTAGGGGTCAGTGGCGGCCTGTTTATTGTGCCTCTGTATGCCTTTATTCAGTCGCGCTCGGCCCCCGGTGAATGTGCCCAGGCCATAGCCGCCAATAATATAGTCAATGCCCTGTTTATGGTGTGCTCGGCGATATTGTCGATAATATTGCTGGAGCTGGTCGGCCTATCGATTCCTCAGTTATTTACTCTGTTGGCGGTATTCAACGCCGTGGTGGCGTTGTATGTCTATAGCCAGGTGCCTGAGTTTACGCTGAGGTTTATCAGTTACTTGCTGAGCCATTTGTTGTATCGTCTCAAGGTTGAAGGCCGGGAAAACATTCCCAAGCAGGGGGCCGCCGTGCTGGTGTGTAACCATGTCAGTTACGTCGATGCCTTGGTGCTGCTGGGCGCATCCACTCGTCCGGTGCGCTTTGTGATGGACAAGAGCATAAGTGAAATGCCCTTGCTCAAGTATCTGTTCCGCCATGCCAGGGTGATCCCTATCTGCTCACCGAAAAAGTGCATTGATACCTATACCCGGGCCTTCGAGCGTATCCACCAGGCGCTGGCCAATGAAGAGTTGGTGTGTATTTTCCCTGAGGGCAGGTTGTCTCCCGATGGTGAGTTGCATGAGTTTCGGCCCGGTATCGAACAGATACTGGCAAAGGATCCTGTGCCTGTGGTGCCTATGGCGCTCAAAGGTTTGTGGGGATCTTTCTTTAGCCACAAAGATGGACATGCCCTGACGACCCGACCAAGACGTTTCTGGTCAAGGCTTAAGGTCAATATCGCATCTCAGGTACCCGGCGCGGAGGAGAGCCGTCACTCACTGCAGCAGCGGGTAGCCGATCTGCTGGCCAAACCCGACAGCTGAGCGGTATTGCTGTTGAGGAAGGTAGGAGATAACGGACAGAGCCCGGCAGTTGCCGGGCTCTTCGGATTGAATCTCTCTTGCTTTTGAATTCATTCGGAGCGGTTTGACCGCCTCTCATCCAGCCACTGATGAATGGCCTGGCGGTCACCGCGGAAGATGATCCGCTCGGCCTTTTTCTCCAGCTGGTACTGATACATGGGGTCGTAATACTTCTCCAGCAGCAGTGAGATCCACTCCAGATGTTGCTCTGTAGTGTTGCGCTGCAGCTGGGTCTGCAAACTTGAGTCGACCAACTGCAACAGTTGATCAGTTTGCTGGTGCCCAAGGCGCTTACGTATGCCCTCGACACTCTGACGCAGATAGGCGCCGAACACCGCCATGCCTTCTTCGGCGCCATAATGCTGTTCAAAACCCCGCTGCATCTTGTGCACATACTCATCCAGAAGGCGAGGGAGTCTGGCCTCCAGTGGCTCTTCCAGCACCAATACCTGGGCCTGTTGCATGGCACTGAAGAAGACTTTGGGTATGGCGCGGCGGCCAATCAGGAAGCTTTCATCTTCCAGCAGCAGGCAGGACTCTTGCCTCTCTTGATGCCTCAACAGTTCCCGAGCCAAGCTGTTTTCAAAATTGATCTGACTGGGCTGCGGCGTGACATTCTTGCCAAAGCTCGACCCTCTGTGATTGGCAGTGCCCTCCAGATCCACAGACTCGCTGCGACTGAGAATAAACTCTGTCTTGCCTGAACCGGTAATGCCACTGAGGATCAACAACTGTTGCTGCTGCGGGGTGTTATCTATGGTATCGATAAGGTATTGGCGCATCGCCTTGTAGCCGCCCTGAATATAGGGCACTTCAAGACCGGCCTCGCGGATCCATTGCTGGGTCAACTGAGATCTCAGACCACCCCGAAAACAGTAGAGGTTGGCATCAGGGTGGGCGCTGAAGAAATCCAGCCAGGCTTGAATACGTGCGGCCTTGATCTTGCCTTTGACCAGCGAATGGCCGAGCTCTATGGCGGCAGCCTGTCCATGCTCTTTATAACAGGTGCCCACCTTCTGCCTTTCGCTGTCGTTCATCAATGGCAGGTTGGTGCTGGCAGGAAAGGCACCCTTGGCAAACTCAACCGGCGCCCGCAGATCGACCAGGGGACGATCGGATAGGAAGATCTCCCGGTACTCTGCAGGCGCGATTATCTGTCGACTCATATAAGCTCCACCCACTGCTGACTATCGTCGCGGCAGTCGAGCGCACCTATGCAGTGTAGCTCCAGCCCTTGACCGGTCAGCAGTTGCTGCAGTTCTGCCTCACCCTCGGCGCCGACGGCGATAAGTAAGCCGCCGCTGGTTTGCGGATCGCACAGTAAGGCTTTTTGTTGCTCGGAAACCTCGGGGAGGTGCTCACCGTAGCTGTCAAAGTTTCTGTGGGTGCCGCCCGGGATACAGCCCATAGCCAGATACTCGGAGGCTTTTTCCAGCAACGGCAGTTTGGCAGTATCTATGCTGGCCTTGAGGTTGGAACCCTGACACATTTCCAGCAGGTGGCCTGCCAGACCAAAGCCCGTCACATCTGTCATGGCGTGAACCGCGCTTATCTTGGCGACTTCGGCACCTATCTTATTGAGTTGGCACATGGCTTCGGGGGCGATATTAACATCCTCTGGCGCCAGCTTCTTCTGCTTTTGTGCCGTGGTCAGTATGCCAATTCCCAGAGGTTTGGTGAGATAGAGCTTGTCACCCGCCTTGGCGGTATCGTTCTGCTTGAGGTGCTCCAGCGCCACTGTGCCGGTGACTGCCAGGCCGAAAATAGGCTCAGGCGCGTCTATGCTATGGCCTCCGGCCAGCATGATCCCGGCATCCATGCAGGCTTGGCGTCCGCCATCCACTACCTGCTGGGCAATCTCGGGTGACAGCTTGTTCACCGGCCAGCCGAGAATGGCAATTGCCATAATAGGCTTGCCGCCCATGGCATAGATATCGCTGATGGCATTGGTGGCAGCGATACGGCCGAAAGTGAAAGGGTCATCGACTATCGGCATAAAGAAGTCTGTGGTGCTGATAATGCCCGTGTGATCATCCAACTGATACACGGCCGCATCATCCCGGCTCTGGTTGCCGACCAACAGGCGGGGATCTTTAAAGTCCGGCAGTTGAGACGCCAAAATGGTGCTGAGGACTTTGGGAGAAATCTTGCAACCGCAACCTGCGCCGTGGCTGTATTCCGTGAGTTTTACTGACTGATCTGACATAGCCGGGTCCCTGAGTGATTGAAATAACCCCTGATCATAAACAGAAACGGCCGCAGTACAAGCCGACCGTTTCACAACTCAGGTAAATTCTGTTAAGCCGATCGCCAGGCCTTGGGAGGCTACGACAAGGTTTTAGGCTATGCTGGCTCGCAGTTGGCGCCATTGTTTTCGTTGGGCGCGAAAACGTAAACGCATTTCCACCACCTGAGACAGCAGATGCTTATCCGCCAACTGCTGCTTGCGGGCCTCAAGCAGCGCCTTCTTGGCTTCAAAGTAGGCCAGCAAGTGGCTCTTCAATTCCTCGTATTCTGCCTGCAGCTTTTCCAGGATTTCCTCGCAATTGGGCAGATGGGCCACCTTATTCTGGGCGCGCTTGAGTTGCATCTGCAGTTTGGCGGCTTCGATGCGCTCCTGAGGGCTCTTGCGCAGGTCTTTGGTCAGGCCAAACCAGGACAGGAAACGGATCAACCACTTGGTGGGGTCGTAATGCCACCAGTGGATACCATTGCGGTAATCGTTTTCAAAGATATGGTGGAAGTTATGGTAACCCTCACCATAAGTAAACAGTGCCAGCACACCGTTGTCTCGGGCGGTGTTACGGTCTGTATAGGGTTGCTTACCCCAGATATGCGCCAACGAGTTTATAAAAAAGGTGCAGTGATGCACTACCACCAAGCGGAGCAGCCCAGCCAGCAGCAACATCGACAGGATATCGCCGTTCAACCAACCAAGCAGAGCGGGGAGGCCCACATTCATCAATAGCGCCAGCAGCAGATAATGCTTATGCTGCCACATGACTATGGCATCGTTTTGCAGGTCTCTGACGTTGTTATAGTCGTGATAACGTTGTGCCTGATATTCCCTGAGCATCCAACCAATATGGCTGTACCAGAAACCCATGTTCGCTGAGTAGGGATCCTTGTCATTGTCATCCACATGCTTGTGATGGATACGATGATCCGAAGCCCAATGCAAGGCACTGTTCTGCAACGCCAGCGCACCGCCCAGGGCAAACAGGAAACGCACGGCCGGGTGAGCCTTATAAGCCTTATGTGACCACAACCTATGGTAACCGGCGGTGATAGACAAACCACTGGCGAAGGCCAACAGTACGAAGGTGAGCCACTCGCTGAGCTCAAAGCCATGGCTGATGCCTCGCCAAGGCACCAGAATACAGGCACCGGCAAACGTCAGCAGGAAGAGGATCAGGTTGGTCCAGATGAGGGGAGGTTTTTTCATTATGATGACTTCCAAAACGCTTTAAGCTAACAAGTGTACGCTAAGTTGCTATTGGAGCACAATCACAGTGACACCAGCCGAGGATGTGATTATTGAGTAAAGCCTGTATTATTTGCGCAACAGATCCAGTGAATGGAATAAAGATGGGTATCAGAGCACAGCAGAAAGAGAAAACCCGCCGCGCCTTGGTGGATGCAGCATTCAATCAACTGAGTGCCGAGCGCAGTTTTTCCAGCCTGAGTCTTAGGGAAGTGGCCAGGGAAGCCAATATAGCGCCAACCTCTTTTTACCGTCATTTCAAGGATATGAATGAACTGGGGCTGACCATGGTCGATGAAGGTGGCCTGACGCTGAGACAGATGATGCGTAAGGGACGTCAGCGCGCCGAAGCCGGCGGCAGTGTTATCCGCATCTCGGTCGACACCTTTATGGAAGTACTGGAATCCAACCCCAACGTATTCAGGATCCTGCTGCATGAACGCTCGGGCACCTCGGCCGCCTTTCGTGCCGCTGTGGCGCGGGAGATTGAACACTTTATCTCGGAACTGGCACACTACACCGAGGACACCGCCGGCCGCAGCCCTGAGTTGGCCAGGGCACAGGCCGAGGCATTGGTGACTCTGGTGTTCAATGCCGGCGCCGCCGCCCTGGATATGAAACGTGCCGATCGCAAGATTCTGGCCGACCGACTGGTGACTCAGCTGCGAATGGTGGCAACGGGCGCAGAAGCGTTGCAGCAAAAGCGTGATAGCCGCTGATAAACATTTGCCAAAACAAAAGGGCCTTTCGGGGCCCTTTTGTTTGGTTCATCGCGGATCTCTGGGGAATGCCACTCTGACTTCCAGAAAGGAGTATTCGGTATCCCGGTAGGCATAGCCCATTCGCTTCCGTAGTTTGATTTGTTGTTCATACCTTCCAGTTGGCAGGTGTGTAACGGATGAGCCGCAGAAGCAACTATGCCATGAAGATGGTTTTTAAGACACTGGCCAAATTGGAGTAACGGCCTGATACCGCTCTTTCTGACTTGTTGCCTCCAGAGGTTCCATTGAGCTAGGCGTCAGCTTCATCTGTGCTGTCCCACATCTCTTTGAGTTGCTTTGGTAGTCCTCCCCTATTTAACTGCAGTTAAAAAGGAGAGGAGAACTGGAAGGTGACGCTTATGCAGCGCCAGCAAAGCCGTTTTGCTAGTAGCTTTGCAGGTTCTGGAGTCTTTTATCCTATCGGTTAGTGTCTTATTGGGCTTGCTACACCAGTCTCATCCTAATCTATAGGCTTTTCCTGGAAAGCAATACGCCCGCTTCCATGTGGTCGGTATAAGGGAACTGATCAAACAGGGCGAAGCGTTTGATCTCGTGAGTTTGACTCAACTGTTCGAGATTGTCGGCCAGGGTTTGCGGGTTGCAGGAAATATAGAGGATGGACTCATAGCTCTGCACCAGATTGACAGTATCGGGATCTAGGCCGGCTCGCGGTGGATCAACAAAGATGGTGTTGCAGTCGTAACTCTTGAGGTCAATTCCTTCCAGACGCCTGAAGCTACGCTCCCCCGTCATGGCCTGGGTAAACTCTTCGGCCGACATACGAATGATCTGCAGGTTCTCAGTGCCATTTTGCTCAATATTGTATTGAGCGGAATCGACCGAGGGTTTAGCTAACTCGGTTGCCAGCACCTTGTTGAAGTTTTGTGCCAGGGCGATAGAGAAGTTACCGTTGCCACAATAAAGCTCAAGCAGATCGCCACTACTGTGACGGGTACAGTCTATCGCCCACTCCAACATCTTGGTTGCCACTTGGGCATTGGGCTGGGTGAAGCTGTTTTCCACTTGTTTATAGATGTATTCCTGCTGGTTGACTTGCAGGCGTTCGATTACGAAATCTCTGTCCAACACAAACTTCTGCTTACGGGCTCGACCTATGATGTCGACCTTGAACTCTTTCTCGAGTTTCTGTTTCAACGCCTTGGCTTCATTGAGCCAGTTATCATCCAACTGCTTGTGATACAGCAGTGACACCAAAATCTCGCCAGACAGAGTAGAGAGGAAGTCTACTTGAAACAGCTTGTGCCTCAGTATGCTGTTGGGGCGCAGCTCGGCCATCAGTGCCGGCATCATCTGATTGATTAAAGCGCTGGCGGGCAGAAACTGATCGCAACGAACTTTGGCTTTTTGCTGTTGGTCAAACATATAGTAGTAGAGATCATCCCCGTCATGCCAAACCCGAAATTCTGCTCTCATGCGGTAGTGTTGCTGCACTGAGGGAAACACTTCGAGTGCCGGTGGAGTGAAGCGGGCAAAGGCCTGTTCCAGTTTGAGGCGCTTTTGTTCCAGTTGCGCATCATATTGACTTGGGTCCATTGCTTCTAAATTCATAATATTCACTCTTGGCTTCAAACGGGGCGCAAATATTATACTACGTGGCGCTGATGTCCAGTTTCGCACCTTTGTGCTTTTGTCCAAGCTATGAAAAAATAGCGTTTCATCCGCCGTTGTGGTTTCCAGCCACGACCCCCTTTGTATATCGCTTAGAGGCTCAATTTGTCGCGACCCATACTGGTTTTTGACTCAGGCATAGGTGGCTTGTCTGTGCTTGGGGAGATCCGCAAACTATTACCACAGAGACAGTATTGCTATCTGTTTGATAACGCGCGCTTGCCTTATGGTGAGTTGGCGGAAGCCGAGTTGATAAGCGGATGCGTGGATTTGGTTGTGACCATGGCCAAGCAGATAGATGCCGCGATAGTGGTCATTGCCTGTAATACAGCCAGTACCTTGGTTCTTCCCGAGTTGAGAGCTCAGCTGACAATCCCGGTTGTTGGTGTTGTCCCGGCTATTAAACCGGCGGCAGCCATCTCCAAACGCAAACATATAGGTTTGTTGGCCACACCTGGCACGGTCAAAAGGGCTTACACCAAAGAGTTGATCAACCACTTTGCCTGTGATTGCCAGGTAGAGCTCTTTGGCTGTTCTGAACTGGTGCTGCTTGCGGAGGCCAAGGCAGCTGGGCTGGCTATAGATGTCGCAGCAATAAAGAAGTTACTGCAACCTGTTATTTACAGTGAACTGGATGTGCTTGTGCTTGGTTGTACGCACTTCCCTATGCTGAAGCCTGAGCTACAACAAATACTGGGTGATGATATTGAGCTATTGGACTCCGGCGAGGCGATAGCGAAACGGGTAAAGAGTCTGCTGCAATATCAGCAGGAGCCGACTGCCTCACAACAAGCAGATAGTGAGTGGGCCTTTTACACAAGTGAAAAAATTACCGAAGGATTGAAATCAACGCTGGCCGAGTATGGTTTTACTCAAACGGCCAAGGCCTCGACCAGCGTGATGACATAGAACTATTATTCCTGCTTATCTGAATCTTGTGATTTGGCTTCACGAACTTTCAGGGTGCGCTCCTGAAAGATGAAGTCATTCAATTTGGTCATCGCTTTTTGAGCGCCGGACTCTGACATTTCCACAAAACCAAATCCTTTACGTCTGCCGGTCTTGCGATCTCTGACCAAGCGAACCGAATTCACCGGGCCATATTCCTCAAACAATGACTTAACTTCAGTATCGTGAGCTCTATAAGGCAGATTACCTACATAGAGAGTCATGGTTGGGCCATTGTAAGCTTCTTGTGTTTTAGCTTGAACCTGACTTGGGCTGGATGTGAAGGCATAAACTGCAGCGGCAAGGAGTGCGCCAGCAGGGAAGGCCAAAAATGCAGGCAGTTGAGGCATGAGCTGGTATATCGCAAGCGCGCCCAGAATGGCGATGCCCAGCACAATCAAAAATGACTTTTGCATAAAAATGTTCTCTGTGAAGAAGAATTGATAAATTACTGTTAACAGCGGCAACTATGGTAATGAATTATTTACCTTTAAACCAGACTGATGCCGAAAAAATGACCTTTGCTCTCATTTTTCAACATAAGCAGGGCCTTTAAAGCAAGTTTTTAATGGGAAAAGACCAGTAAGTAGCCGCTACGGTTAAAAGGTGGACGCTTGGCGCCGAAGCTGTCAAAAAGCACTTGCGCTATCGGCTGGCCTCCCTATAATGCGCATCCACTGACCGGGACGATGGAAGTTAACTCCCAGATAATCCAAGGTTGGCGTCAAAATGGTGATAAAAAACTTCTTGACGAACTTAAGGGAAAGCGTAGAATACGCAGCCCTGACCCGATGGGCTCCATCGTGGTCCTGCTCTTTAACAATCTATCAAGCAATCTGTGTGGACACTCACAGGCATTGAGAAA